>CAYOPF010000013.1:9850-34531 GCA_964405755.1 uncultured Chloroherpeton sp. | reverse complement strand
CTGCCAATCTATCTCGATTAGGTATTATGGTAATTTCTGGTTTTCCTGTCCTTGTGGATTGCTCAAAGTTCGACAGACCAGGTGTATCTTTTAATTTATTGAAAACTTCGTCGGCTAGTCTTTGTACAGTATTTTCATTTTGTCCTAAAATGTAAAATTCAATAGGTGTTCCTGATCCCTGTGCAGTCGTACCTTTGAAAACACTAATTTTGGCATTACGCACATCTGCTAATCGTTCAGAAATATCTTTTACAAGTTCATTAAGTGTTCGGGTTCTATCTTTCTTATTATCTAAATACAATGTTAATGTCGCCAAATTAGATCCTATATCGATATTACTGGATTTCCCCAAGTCTGATACTATTTTGTTGATTTCTGTAATGGGCTCCAATTTGCCTTCAATTGTATTAATAGCATCATTTGTTGCTTGAATGTTGTAACCTATAGGCAATTCTACTTTAAGTGAAATAATTCCTTGGTCGAACTCAGGCTGGAATTCGAATGCAACTTTACTTCCGAACACCATCATTGCAAAAATAAAAATAACAATTGTTGCAATAACTGTTAGCGAAGAAACTATTTTATTTTTAAGTAAAAATTCAACAGTTTTTTTGTATAGATTTGTAAAGAAATTATCTACAACATTTTCCATAAACTCAGCCAACTTGCCTTTTTTCTTTTGTTTGTCGGAAATAAGCAAATTTGCTAGCATAGGAGTGAGAATAAAGGAATAAAGTAAACTGAATATCGTAGTAAATGTTGCCGCAAGAGCAAGGTTTCTTAAAAACTGTCCTACAATACTTGATAGATTGGCAAGTGGAACAAACACAACTATGTTGGTTAAGGTCGAAGCCAATACCGCAACAAATACTTCATTTGTTCCTTTAATAGTTGCTTCATAAGTCTTATAACCCATTTCTTTATAACGAAATATATTCTCGATGATCACCACTGCGTTTGCCACCAGCACACCAATTGTTACACTTATTCCCATAAGTGAAAGCAAATTGATATCCAATCCCACTGCCTGGAACAACATAAATGATGATATTACAGATGTCGGCATCATTACCGCTGCAATTAAAGTTGAACGCCAATCATGTAAGAATATAAATAGTACTATTGCTGTTAGAATAATACCAAAGTAAATATTACTTAAGGTATCATCAACTGAACTTTGAACAAAAGTTGCTTGTTCGTTCACGATTTTAAGTTCAGTACCTGGTGGAAGTGATTTTTGCAAATCTGGCAATACTTCCTGTAGAAGTTTAACAACTTCTACTACATTACCATCAGGACTTTTGATAACTCCAATACGAATTGCATTGTCGTATTTAACTTTATAGTCGGTATCGAAATAAATTGCACGTTGTTTAACTTTCTTAGTAGTATCCTCAACATTGGCAATCTCGCGAATCTTTTTCATTCCAAATGGGGTAGCCACTAGTGTCTCGGAAATAGTAGAAACAGTATCGAACTGACCTTTAACCCGTACTGAAAACTCTTGGTCACCTATGTCGAAACTACCACCAGGCAAATCCATATTCTGTGCGGCCAATGCACCCATCATAGCAGGTAGTGATAACATGTTTTCAAAGATTATACGGTCATCCAACTGGACTTGAATTTCACGTTCTCTACCACCAGTTAGGGTAACGTTTGCAACTCCTTTAATTTGCGATAGTCTGTTCTTTACTACTTTATCTGCAATATCAAAAAGGTCTTTGGGGTCGGATTCGCCACTCAAAACTAAGTCTGCAACTGGAGTTGCGCGGAAATCCACCTTTTGAATCAAAGGTTTTTTAGCATCAGTTGGCAAAAACATTGCTATTTGATCAACTTTATCCTTCACTTCCTGATTGGCTACATCTATATCTTTACTCAGGTTGAATTCGATAATAACTATAGATACTCCATCGAGGGAATAAGAGTCCATTGTTTCAATACCCTCGATCGTTGCTACTACATCCTCGATTTTTTTGGTTACGAGTGTTTCGATTTCCTTTGGTCCTGCACCAGGATATATTGTCTGGATTGTTACAAAAGGAATTTTAACATCAGGCATAAGATTTAAGCTAAGCGAACGAAAACCAATGAAACCAAAGATTGCAAAAACAATCACAATCACTGTCATCAATACGGGGCGTTTTACCGCTAATTCGGCAATTCTCATAAAATCAGCTCCTTAATTTTGTACTGAAATTTTTGTTCCATTAGCTATAAGCGAGACACCTTGATAGATTAACTTGTCTCCTACTTTTAAACCAGTAATAATTTCAGTGTTTTCGCCAACTGCTTTGCCGATTGTTACTTCTACTGCAGTTGCTTTGTCTCCATCTGCCAAATAAACAAAGCTTTTACCACCAATTACGGTAACAGCACTTCGTGGAATAACAACTGCATTTGGGTTATGGTAGTAATCCAACTTAACATCTACGGTCATCCCAACTTTCAAATCTTTGTTGCTATTAGGAAATTCTGCTATTATCTTAAAAGCTTTCCTCATTTGATCTTGTGCCAAGGCAACTTCGGAAATCCTGCCGTTATAAGTTTTATCATTTTTCTCGATAGTTACTGCTACACCATTCTTTAAATATTGCAATTCATCGTCATTTACCCAAAAAATTGCTCTCATTCTGTCCATTTGAGCAATTGTAAATATTTTATCTCCAACCTTGACCTTGTTTCCTTCTTCGGCAAATTTTTCGACCAATAATCCAGAAATTGGTGCTTCGACGAATAGCATTTGCTTCAATGCTTCATAATTGCGTTTTGATACCAAATATTCTGTTTCGATGTTGTCGTAGTTTTGTTGGGAAGTTTCTCCACCAGCAAGGAGAGCTTTCATTCTATCGTAGGTTTTAGAAAAGTTCTCGTATCCTACTTTTGCCTGTTCAAATTGCAACGCTGGATTGTTGGTTGGAAACTGACATACAATCTGTCCTTCCCGTATTGCACTACCAACTTTGAATGGGAATTTTTCGATTTTATCGCCTACCATCGAGGCAACAGTTGCCTGACGAATTCCTTCTAATGTTGATAAGAACTTTAGTTCAAGTTTTAAATCCTGAGTTGATATTTCCATTGTTCTTACAGGAACTCCTTGTTCCTTTTGGATTTGTTCAATTGATTTTACTACAACTTTTTCTTTTTTTCCACAGGATTGCAAACCCAAAATCCCTATAGAAATTGCAAAAATTACTAATACTTTGAAATACTTTTTAATCATTTTTATTTACTCCAGATAATTTCATTTTATTAAATTTTACTTATTAATTTTTATTTTTAAATATTTTTGCTCTACTTTTCCAATTAAAGCGTTGATATCAAACAATATTGTGTTGTATTGATAGACTGATTGAAGTCTGTTGGTTTTTGCCTGGCGTAGTGCAACTTCGGCGTTCTCTATTTCCAATTGATTGCCAGTACCATTTTTATATCGTAACTGTGCGATTTCGAAAGTTTTCGATGCTAACTCAACATTTCTATCTTGAGCCTGTATGTTGCTTTCTATTTTCTTTAATTCAATCATTTTGGATTTAACCTGTGCTGAAATAAAGTTTTCTAATTGAGCAATGGATTCCTCAGTTTTCATTACACCTATTTGCCCCTGTTCAATTTTTTGGGTTGTTCGCCAGCCATTAAACAGATTTATCGATAATGAGAGGCCCACTACTGCTTGGCTGTAGTTCTGGAAGTCGAACTTATCGCTACTTCCACTTAATGAATAACTGCCAAAGCCCGCTACTGTAGGATAGAACGTTGATATATCCAAATCTATCAAGGCTTCGTCGAAGTCACGTTTAACCTTAAGTGTTTTCAAATCAGGGTTGTTCTCTCGGGCTTGTTTCATCATATCGCTTTCGTTAGCGATTTCACTTTTCGTGAATTGTATTTCGCCAATTAATTGAATATTCTCCTCTTGCGGCAGACCCAAAACTACTTTTAGGTTATTCAATACAGTTTCCATATTGCTTTCCATCTGCAATACCAATGGACGAATATTCTCCACTTGCACTTCGGCACGCATTGCATCGAATTCGGCAACCATGCCTTGCTTATACAAAGCACGTACGCTTGATAAATTGTCTTCTGCATTTTTCAGACTTTCTTTGGTGATTTTCAAAACTTCTTGCGAAAGCAATGCACCATAGAATGCTTTTTTAACATTAGATAGAGTAGAATTAATTTTCGATACCAGTGCTTCGCGGGCTAATTGCTGATAAACTCCAGCAGAGCTTATCCCTTTGAATACTGTGGAAGAAAACAACACTTGTTGCAATTGCAAGGTCGCAGTGTAGCTGTTTGCCAGAGCAAATGATTGAAGTTTGGTTTCCATGGGCATCATCTTGGCATTATCCTCGGGAATTACTTTTTCCTTAAACAGCACTCCATAGGTAGCATTGTTCAGCAGAGCGTTGAAATCAGGAAAGGGCATTTGCGGTTTCTCGATGAAGTGAGTAAATTGAGTAGAGAAATCGACCGTAGGCATTGCATAGCCATAGGCTTCCTTTACTGCGGCATTAGATCTGTCCAGTTCCAACTGGGCAATCCTCACATCATTGTTGTTCGAGAGCGCTACAGCTATTGCAGAATCGAGTGTTAACTCGCGGGACTGTAGCTCGTTGGCAGCAATTATCAAAATTGCTGTAAGCATCATTAGTTTAATTAACTTTTTTGTGAACATATAAAAATAGTATTTATTTAACATTTCTTTATTCATTTGGGTTTAATTTATTGCATAATTTTGAATTTTCTATACCTTTTTCTGTTAATAATCCTGTGAATAATATTTTAAATATATTATCCAAAATTTCATTAGTATTCATAGATAAATCCGAAATTACTTCCGGAGTAAGTATATTGTCCAATACAAATACATGGATATAGAAAGCAAGTGTTGCATCAACATCTTGACGGACGAATCCGCTTGTCTGGCCAAATTCAAATAATCTACCAAAATACATCGCCATTTTTTTTCTTCTAAATTCTCGGATATTCGACCATAATGCTGGATAGAACCTCTTTAAATCAACCAAAAACGGTTTGGTAATGATGGTAATTAAAATATTTACCCTTTGCATTAGTTGATGAAATATTTCTGTAAAATCAGCAGTTGGATCGTTTTCTATTCGGTCGACAACTGTTTTCCAAAATTCATCCATTTGGTTCAGAGACCATTGTATGATTGCTTCTATTAATTCTTCCTTGCTTTTGAACACTTCGTAGAGTGTTTTTTTGCTAATTCCACATTCCATAGCAATCATATCGGTACTCACTGATTTAATTCCCAGTGTTCGGAATAATTCAATCGAAGTAAAAAGGATTTTGTCCTTCAATTCCGAACCCGATTTTAGATCTTCTATATTCATAATTACTGATTAAAAACTTAAAAAACTTAAAAAACATTTTTAGTTTCCTGTAAATACGAACAAATTTTAAAAATGTTTCAAAAAAATTTATAATTTTACAAAAAAAATAATGAGTCTTTATGAATTTCAGAGAAACTGATCTAACAGGTATTGGTAAAAAATATACTTTAGGGCTTAATAGCGGAAAGGATTTAGCTGTAATAATGCATCTTTCGGGCAAACGTGAAATATTCTATTTCGACGATCCCGACGAAGACCCTCAATTCCACTTTGTGATGAACGAAGAAGAAGCTCAATTGCTCGGCTCTGTTTTGTTGGGATCCTATTTTAAACCAGAACAGGAGCAACAAAGAGAATTGCTGATGGGCAAGTTGTCCATCGAGTGGGTTACTATCGAAAAGAATTGTTCGCTTATCGACAAATCTATTCTTCAGTCCGAAATCCGAAAAATTACTGGAGTAACAATCATTGCTATTATCCGGGGAAGTGATAGCATAATTAATCCTATGCCCGACGAAAAAATTTTGGAAAAAGACACTTTAGTAGTAGTTGGGAACCGCGAGCAAACAAAAGTATTCAACAAAAAGTATGGCTTCAATGTCTGAAATCCCCTTACTACTGATTGTTGGATTGGGTGCAATTGCAATATTTCTCTTTGGCTATTTGGGCAAAAAGATGAAATTACCGCAATTGGTCTTCTATATCTTTGCCGGCTTCATTTTATCGCAATTTATCGACTTTAATGAAGAGTTCAATTTTATTGCCAATCTGGGAATAGTTATTTTATTTTTCTTTATTGGTTTGGAATTCAACATTTTAAAAGTCGTTGACATTTTCCGCAAAATTTGGGTTGTTGGATTAATCGACCTTTTTTTGAACTTTATTCTAATATTTATAATATTATTATTAATTGGCGAAAGCTTTGTCTTTTCGTTTGGAATTTCTTCAATAATTTATGCTTCATCTTCTTCGATTATTGTAAAAATTATTGTTGATAATCACCGCATAGCAAATCCCGAGACTGAATTTTTGCTGGGTTTGGCAGTTTTCGAGGATGTGGTTGCCCCCATTTTACTTGCATTTGCAGCATCAGTCGCCATCGGGCAAGACCTCTCATTTGTCGTAACTGCAGGCATATTTGGAAAAATACTTTTGGTGATTGCCTTGGGAATTGTAGCTGCTTTTCTTTCGCGAAAATACTTAATCCGCATTATCGATAAGTACTTAAACGACGAAATTCTGATTGCATTGGTACTGGGTTTTGTTATATTTATGGCTGGTTTTACCGAGTATCTGCATCTATCCGAAGCATTAGGAGCATTCGTAGCCGGATTGATAATTGCAGAATCTAACAAAAAATTCGAAATAGCGCAAATAACAATCCCTATACGCGATTTCTTTGTTACATTCTTTTTCTTTTACTTTGGTGTGAGTCTTAAAAGTAGCTCGATAAGTGATATTTCATGGTTTCTAATATTACTTATTTTCTATTCAATCATTGCAAAGTTTGTTACTGGTTTCTTTGGCGGAAGGATTTATGGTCTATCCCAAAGAAGATCATTTATTTCGGGTTTGCAGTTAATCCCGCGGGGCGAGTTTTCCATTGTTCTGGCAAGATATCTGCCACTGCTTCTAATACCAATAGCAAATATATATATTTTTGCAATGGCATTAATTGGAGCAGTATTGGGTCACTTTTCCTACAAAATATCTGAAAAAGTATATAAAAAGTAGTAAGTTATTTTAAAATACAAAATGAATTTTGCAGAACAAAATAAATATGCTTAATTTTGCTTATAGTTTACTGGCAATATAAGGAGATTATTCAATAAGACACCTATTTGCATAGAAGTGACTTTCAATGGGGTTAAGGCGGAATAGCACCAAGATAAAAGCTGACACACTGCTGAATAATGATAAATTTGCAATATGATATTCGAGTAAATAATGACAAATCAAAACCCGAAACAAATAGCAAGAGATAATATCGACAGACAACTAATTGTCTGCAGTTGGATAATTCAAATATATAAGGACAAAAATGAACATTGAGAATAATAGTTTATTTCAATCAATTAAACAAATTATTGCAGAGTCGCGTCTCCGGGTCTATAGAATGGCAAATGCCACTTTGCTGCAAACCTATTGGCAAATAGGAAAGCTAATTGTTGAAGACGAACAAAAAGGCAAAGATAAAGCTGATATGGCAAAGCTACGCTTAAAAAATTAGCACAACAGCTTACTTTCGAATTTGGAAAGGGTTTCGACTATACCAATCTCACCAATATGCGCAAATTTTATCTGTCATTCCCAATTCTTGACACACTGCGTCAAGAATTGAGTTGGAGCCATTACAGGCAACTTGCACGAATTGATAACCCCGATAAGTTAAACTACTATCTCAATGAATGCATTAATGCAGGTTGGAACAGCCGCGAGTTGCAGCGACAAATTAACAGTCTTGCTTTCGAAAGAGTTGTTAAACATTTGCCCGATACACAAAATAATAATATTCAAAATTTTATTAAAGATCCATATATATTTGAATTATTAGGTTTACCTGCCGATACAAAATATTCCGAGTTTGCTTTGGAAACTGCAATTATTAATCATTTGCAGCAATTCCTCCTGGAATTTGGAAAAGGTTTTGCTTTTGTTGCTCGTCAGCAACATATTGCAACTGATACTTCCGATTTTTATATCGACCTTGTGTTCTACAACTACTTGCTCAAGTGTTTTGTTATTATTGATTTAAAAACTGGCAACCTTACCCACCAGGACGTGGGGCAGATTGATATGTACGTCAGAATGTACGACGACTTGAAAAGAAGCGCCGACGACAACCCTACCATTGGAATTTTGCTGTGTAGCGAAAAGGACGAAACAATTGTTAAGTATTCGGTTCTTAGCGATAAAAACCAGCTTTTTGCAAGTAAGAACCTTCTTTATTTACCTAAAGAAGAAGAGCTGAAACTGCTACTTGAAAACGAAAAATTAAAATTTGAATTAGATAAAAAAATGATTCAAAATGAATTTTGCAGAATAAAGTAAATATTCTTAATTTTGCTTATCGTTTATTGGCAATATTAGGAGATTATTCAATATGACACCTATTTGCATAGAAGTGACTTTTATAAAAAGAAAGAGAAATAGCACCAAAATAAAAGAAGAAGTTTCAACTTGAAAAGATGCGTTCTACAGCTAGTGCTATCAAGATTTTTTTTGAAATCTCGTCGAGAAAAATTTGTCTAATAAAAAAGTAAAACAAATAAAATTGTATTAAAACGAATTAATAAATTGATAATTAGATATATGAAATTTTCAGACCCATTCAAAATATTGACACCCAGTGAAAGATGGGCACCAACACAAAGCCAAATGGATATGTTCCAAAATGCTTATGAAAAGTTGTTGCCTCCATTGGTTTATAAAATCCGTTTAGCAGTTGAAAAATGGAGAGATGAAGATTATAAAGTTGCTTCAAAAACTTCTATATCATTACTGAACTTTTGGTTTAATCAAGAACATCTTATCGGACAAACAAAATTCAGGTTTTTCTTTTCGCAAAGAGAAGCAATTGAAGCAATTATTTACTTATTTGAAGTAGCTAAGGCAAAGGACAAATACGAACTGATGCGTTTTGACTCTTCAGGTCGTGTTAGTACTGGTATGTTTGACGAAAGTTGGACACGATATGTTGTGAAAATGGCAACTGGCGCGGGTAAAACAAAAGTAATGGGCTTGACTTTGGTTTGGAGTTACTTTCATAATCTCTACGAAATTGACAGTCCACTTTCAAAAAATTTCTTAGTTATTGCTCCAAACATTATTGTTCTTAACCGCTTGCGAAAAGACTTCGACGGCTTGAAAATGTTTTTTTGATGAACCTTTTATACCTGAAAACGGATATGCCGACAAAGACTGGAAAAACGATTTTCAATTAACCTTACACATTCAAGACGAGCTGAAACCAATTACCGAATCAGGAAATATTTTTCTCACTAATACTCACCGAGTTGGATTTAATGAAGAACCCGAACAAAGTTTTGAAGATACTTTTCTTGGTGTTAAACCAAAACCCGATGCAGACACTTCAAAAGGTTTGGATTTGGGTAAAGTCTTGCGAAGCGATAAAATTAAAGATTTGGTTGTGCTAAACGACGAAGCTCATCACATTCACGACAGTTCATTGGCTTGGTTTCAAAATATTGAAGACATAAGCAACAAATTAAAACTAAAAACCGGCAAAGGTTTAAGTTTACAAACCGATTTTTCAGCCACACCCAAACACAACAACGGAGCAATTTTTGTTCAAACCATTTGCGATTATCCTTTGGTTGAAGCTATAAAACAAAATGTTGTAAAATCTCCTGTTTTGCCCGATGAAGCTTCCCGACAAAAAATTCAAGAAAAAGATTCTGCCGATTTTGTAGAACGTTACAGAGATTACATTCATTTAGGGTATTTGGAATGGGAACAGCAATACGAAGAATTAAAAAGCCAAAAAACACCAATTCTTTTTATAATGACGATGAGTACCAAAGAAGCTGATCAAGCTGCCGCTTTTTTTGGAAAGCACTTATCCTAAAATGAAAAATTCAGTACTTACTATTCATACAAATAATTCTGGTGAAATAAGCGAAACGGCAACCTCAAAGAAAGCAAAAGAAGAGTTAGAAAAATTGAGAAAAGCTGCCGATGACATTGATAAAGATTATTCGCCATACAAAGCGGTTGTTTCCGTTTTAATGCTTCGCGAAGGTTGGGATGTTCGTAATGTTTCAACCGTTGTTGGTTTACGTCCGTTTGATGCCGATTCTAAAATTTTACCCGAACAAACCATAGGACGTGGTTTACGAAAAATGTTTCCGTTAGATACTCCCGAAAATTTGGTTGTTGTAGGTACTCCTGCCTTTTTAGAATTTGTTGAAAGTTTGAAAACTGAAGGTGTTGAATTTCAATACAGCCCAATGGGCAAAGGCTCAAAAGGCAAATCGCCTGTAATTATTGAAGTGGACAAGGAAAACAAAAACAAAGATTTGGACAAATTAGATATTCCAATTCCGCAAATGAGTCCACGCATTTATAGAGAGTTTAAAAATCTTGAATTAATTGACGTTAGCAAGTTTACTAACGAAAAAGCACCACTTAAAAAATTCAGCAACGAAGAATTGAAAGAAATCATTTTCAACGATATTGAAGGCGATTTTTCACACAAAACTGTTTTTAAAGATACTGTTCCCGATTATCGCAATGTTATAGGATTTTTTACGACCACAATTTTAAAAGACAGCCGTTTGGTAAGTGGTTTTGATATTCTTTATCCAAAGGTTGAAAGTTTTATCAAATATAAACTCTTTACAAAAGAAGTTGAATTGAGCGATGCACAAACCTTGCGTAATCTTTCTGAAATTCAACCTAAAGAAATTCTGAAAACAACATTTAAAAAAGCCATTGATGAATTAACTGTAACCGACAAAGGAACAGCCGAAGTTAAGAACTACATTTCGCTTAAACTATCGAAACCTAAAATTGCAGAAAACCAACCATTTATTGTGCCTAAAAAATCGGTGTTCAATAAAATTATTGGCGACAATCCGTTTGAATTGGAATTTGCTTCGTTTCTCGAAAGTCGTTTTGACGATGTAGTTTCGTATGCAAAAAATACAATGGGCGAAGGCGGTATCAATTTCAAAATAGAATATCAAGCTCAAGATGGCAATATCCGTGAATATTACCCCGACTTTTTTGTAAAAATCAACGATAAATTATTTTTCATTGTCGAAACTAAAGGGCGTGAAGATTTAGACGACATTCGTAAAATTCAACGGCTCTTTTTGTGGTGCAAAGATATTAACACAGCACAAAAGGAATACACTTATTCGCCTGTTTACATTAAGCAGGAAAAATGGGAAGATATTAAAAACGATTTTAAATCGTTTGCCGAAGTAGTTAAAATATTTACCGTAACCGAAAATAAAGAATCATAATGAATTTGAACGACAACGATAAAAACCGAATTATTGAACTCATTAAAGCAGGACAAAAACTGCCCAAAGAAGATATTTACAAACTGTTCTCCAATGAAGAAGATGTGTTCCTGTTTTGGAACGGTAGAAAAGAAGACGTTACTAATATTGCCTTGCCTTTTCATAGTATTGAACACATTGACGAGCCAAGAAAAGAAAAAGACAAAGCACAAGCTAGTATGTTTGAAACCGATTTTAGAGGCAGTCAACTAAAAGGTTGGACAAACAAACTAATTTGGGGTGATAACAAATTAATTCTTTCTTCTTTAGCGAATGGTCCAATTCGTGAAGAAATTGAAAAAGAAGGCGGACTAAAACTCATTTATATTGACCCGCCTTTTGCTGTGGGAGCAGATTTTGGTTTTAATATTGAAATTGGTGGTGAAACCGCTGAGAAAAAACAGAGCATTATTGAAGAAATTGCTTACCGCGATACTTGGGGCAAAGGTATTTCTTCATATCTCACAATGATGTATGAACGTTTGAAATTGATGCATAATTTGTTGGCGGAGGATGGAAGTATTTATGTGCATGTGGATTGGAGATTAAATTCATTACTAAGAATTTTACTTGAAGATATTTTTAGTGTTGAATGTTTTAGAAATGAAATTATATGGAATTATAGTTGGGGTTTACGAACAGAAAAATGCTGGAATAGAAAGCATGATTCAATATTAATGTTTTCCAAAAATAGTGATAGGTTAATATTTAATGCAGAAGAAGTTCTTGAAGAACGCAAAATGTCAGAAGCTACTGAAAACAGATTAAAATATAAAGGAGCTTTAATTAAAGATGGAAATAAGGGTCGTGGTGATTCTGAAAAGGCTTTACCTAGTGATGTATGGTATATAGCAACAATTAATGGCATGAGTATTGAAAGATTAAATTATCCCACCCAAAAACCAGAAGAGTTATTAGAACGCATTATCAAAGCCAGCAGTAACGAAGGCGATTTGATAGCCGACTTTTTCTGTGGTAGTGGAACAACAGCAGCAGTTGCCGAAAAATTAGGCAGAAAATGGATAACTACTGATTTAGGCAGGTTTTCGGTTCACACCACACGTAAACGTATGATTGGCATACAACGAGAATTGCAGGAAAACGGCAAAGATTTCAGGGCATTTGAAATACTAAATCTAGGTAAATACGAGCGCCAGTTTTTTATGGACGACCTTACCAACGGTAAACTAAAAGCCAAAGAAGATTTGTATGTTGACTTAATTCTAGAAGCATACAAAGCTAAACGAATTGAAGGACATAAAACATTACACGGCAGCAAAGCCGGCAGATTTATACATGTGGGTCCATTGGATGTTCCTGTAACACAAAGTAGGTTGATCGATATTTTTGAAGAATGCAAACAAAAACTTTATACACAGGTAGATGTGTTGGGTTTTGAATTTGAAATGGGTTTAATTGGAAAAGATATTAATGAGAAAAATAGTTCGACTTATATTATTAGTGAACTAAAAGAAAAAGGTGTTTCCATTACGTTGAAATACATTCCTAAAGATGTATTCGACAAACGAGCTGTTGAAAAAGGGCAAGCCAAATTTTACGACGTTGCCTATTTAAACACCAAAGAGAAAATAAACGGAAAAAAAGTAACGGTTGAATTAACCGACTTTGTTACACATTACACTCAAGACGACATTGAAGATATTCAACAATCAATGCGGGCAGGCAGTAAAGTTGTTATCGAAGACGGACAGATTATAAAGGTGGAAAAAGATAAAAACGGAAATATTACCAGAACCGTGCTTACTGAAAACTGGTACGATTGGATTGATTATTGGGCAATTGATTTCAACTACGAAGACAAAAAAGAAGTTATTAAAATCCACAACGACAAAGGCGAAATTGAAGAAAAATGGACAGGAAACTACTTGTTTGAAAATAAGTGGCAGAGTTTCCGCACAAAGAAAAACCCGATTTTTGAGTTTACTAGTACGCCATATGAATACAAGGAATCCGGAAAATATAAAATTATGGTTAAAGTAGTTGATATATTGGGAATTGACACAAGCAAAATAATTGAAATAAAAGTATAGCTAGTAACTATCCCTTTCATCAAAAATAAAGACTGCCTCGCAATTACGGGGCAGTCTTGGGTAGTTTATCATTCTTTAATCTATTTTACTTCTTTAAGAACTTTTCTAGGATTATTCCCTTTGGAGTGGTTACTTTTACGAAGTATAAACCGCTCGAATAGCCATTTAAACTCAATCTTATCGATTCTGTCGATATATCGCTTAATGTTGTTAATTTGTTGCCAAAAATATCCAAAATTTCCACACTCGAGATTACTTCAGGGTATCTAAAACTCAAAATCAGATAATCATCGGTAGGATTGGGGAATAATTCCACTAAATTGTTGAATAAATAATTTGTTACGTTTTGTCCTTCTTCGGTTGTAAAATTGTAAGTGGTGGACCAATTGCTAAATCCAGCTTCACCTAACGATTGCACTCTCCAAAAATACTTGGTTTTGGGTTGCAACATTTCGTTCCCCATTAACTGGTATTCGTTTGTTTCCACTGTTTTGTTGAACACAATATCTTGCTGAGGGAACATGCTTGTTTTGGAAATTTGCAGTTTGTATTCTTTTGCGTATTCCACTTTGGACCAGGAAAATTTAGTATTCAATTTAATATTGACATCATTCAGTTTTGGTTCATTCAAAGTAGCTACATCGGGCACTGGATCGGGATGCTTGGTTTGGAATTTCCAGGTTGTGGACCATGTACTATTCTGTCCGCCAGCTTTGCTGCGAACTCGCCAAAAGTAGGTGGTTTTTGCATCTAACTTTTCGAATGGGACGGTGTAGGTAGTGTCGGGGGTATATGAATCCACTATTACAGTGAAACCGGAAAAATCATTCTTCAACGAAACTTGCACCTGGTATTCTTCTGCACTAGGAATTAACTTCCAACTTAACGTTGGGGTTATAGAGATTTCAGTAGATTCGTTTGGTGGATAGACAAGTTCGGGCTTGTCGGGTTTGGGAGCAGCTGTCGTAAACGAACGAATCGGTGTCCAGTCGCTTTCGCCAACATCATTAATTGCCTTTACTCTCCAATAATAAGTTGTAAGTTGTTCCAAACCATTCACAATATAACCGTTCGAGATAGAAGCTTCATCTTTAATTGGTTTGCTCATATCAGCACTTTTGGATAATTGGAACCTGTATTTATAGGTAAATTCGCTAATGCTCCACGAAAAAGCAAGGTTGAAAGGCATATTGCTTGCTTCGTCTGCTGGGTAGGAAAGTACTGGGGTATTTGGTTTCAGCCCCATAACATTAGCAGTAAGTTTAAACCAATAATTATATTCTTTTGTTTGGCCATTTACTACAATGCCTT
The DNA here is from genome assembly GCA_964405755.1 of uncultured Chloroherpeton sp. Taxonomy (GTDB): domain Bacteria; phylum Bacteroidota; class Ignavibacteria; order Kapaibacteriales; family UBA2268; genus GWF2-33-9. The sequence goes on along the minus strand of CAYOPF010000013.1, from coordinate 19,768 downwards.
TAATATTTACATTATATTTAACTTCGTTTTGCATTCCGTCGACCATCCATCTGAAATTGTTGTGAATGGCTCCCCAACCCTCAGCATCGTCCACATAAGAGTGGACATTCATCTGATTGCCATTATCATCGGTAACAGTTACTTTGGCACTCGAATAATTAATGTTGGTATTCCGACCCCAGCTATTCATGTCGTAAAAAGGAGAAAATGATAAATACCACGATTTATTTACGAGTTCGATAGGATAGTTCTGGAATGGATAGGCAACAAATTCAACCGGGCGATCTTGAATTCCGCCGTTCACTCTGTCGAGATACAAAAGCGACATACCCGAGCAGTAGTAGTTGTCCACATTCGATTTGCCATCTACTCGACCAAATGCAATACTGGTTAAAAATGGATTGATTATTGCGCGACGGTGGCCACAGCGGTCAGGAGCATTTCCCGATTTATCGTCAATCATCCAACCAATAATGGATTCAATTGATTTTGGATTCATTGTGTTGGACGTACTTCTGTTCAAGTGAAGGTTGGAATTATCTGCTCCATAATAGCCATCATTTGAATAGCAGGACCAACCAGAGGGTGGTTGATGGTTTAAAGCAGAATTTGCAGCCATAATCAATGATGATTTTTGTGCATATTTATCGCCATTCAAATCGTATTGAACTGGTTTCAATCCGTGAATACTGCGGATAAAGTTAACGTAATTCAATACCTCTGCCTTTTCGGAATCTTTAAGAACACCCTCGAAACATCCCTGAACATTTGGTGCTTGGGTATAATGTTCTTCCCATCCTAGTATCTTATAGATATTGTCATTTATTTGCGAAAAAGCATTGACTGAGGTTAATAATACTCCACTCGACAGAAATATAAGCAAATAATAAAAGTTAAATTTTGTTCTCATAGATTTTTCCTTTTTGCTTTTAATTGAACTATAAAATTACTAACAAATTATCAATCAAAAAAATAACAAAATACTTTTTTAAAGGTTATTAGTTTTTTTGGTACAATTTTTTCTATAAAAAAGTGGCTGTAATTTAATTTATTTTTTGTAATTTAGGGGAATTATGAAATGAAAATGAAAAAATCATTAATTTATATTAAAAGATTATTACTAAATGTTCATTTTATCGAATTATTGATGTTAAATACATTGAGATATAAACTTTCGACAATTTGTATATTGTTAGGATTGTGGTTATCCTTTAACTATATATCGTATTCTCAAATTTATCCTGCAAATCCATCCAATTGGCTATTTTTGGAAGGGAACGTTTCTGCAACAAAACAGAACCCGTACCCTTCGCAATCTCAATCATTCGATTCACTGGTAATAAAATGGTCCACGCCTCTAATTTCTGGCGAAGTTCAGCCATTAATAGGCAATATTATCAACAATCCCAAACTCAATAGCAACTTTTTGTACTCCCCTAACGAAATGGCTGCTGTAATGGGCAACCGTATTGTGTTGATTAATGGTACTGGTAAATTAGCTAAGATATTCGAATTTCCGGAATTCGTTCGTGGAGTTAAATCATTAAATCTACTTTTAGATACACTTTCGACCGACATAAGAGGAAGTAATGCTCCAGTTTTGCTTCTTACCGAAAGTATGGAAACAAGTTACGACTCGATTGCGCATTCTTACATTTTTGGATACGATACAAGACGGGACACGATAATAATCTCTCGCCGTTTAGCAATCGATATGAGAGCATATAAACCAAATATATATGCATCAATTAAACCATTTGCCGGTAAACTTTTTGGTAATGAAGTGCAAATATATGCAACTGTAAACACCCATACACCCGAATTAATAAGCCAGAATCCACCATTTACTCCGTTTTTGAGAGGTTTGGTTAAGTTCAATCTTTCTTCTTTAAGCTCCAGCTTTCCTCTTCCAGACGTAGGCGACGATTTGGACTACAGAATTACATTAGGTCCAGAAGTAAATAAATATCAACCTTCTATCGCAAAGATAGATAATATTACAAATTTGGTTCTACCCAGTTATCCAAGTATAGCCGATTCAGTGAATATAAACAACCCTGTTACATTGGCCACGCGCTCGAACCGACCATATTTGATGGGATTCGATATTTCCGATAAAACTATTAAAGAGAGTATTTTCCCGCGTGATTTTCGAAATATTGCAGATGGAAAGAGAGCCTTGGTTCGACCATATTTCGTAGATTTAGAAGATGAGCAAACTGGGGAAAACGCATTTTTGCTCGTAACCGAAGAATATAGTGGACTCGAAGGTTCCGACGGGGTTTCCAAGCTCCACCTTTTCACAAAGGAAGGTGATCCTATAACATTCCCCAGCGATCCTGTATTTCCTCCGATAATTGGAGGAAAAAACCATTACTGGTCGATTGCGGTTGGCAATGTAGATGGACCTTCGTGGAACTCCTGGGGGCAATTTTATCCAAATAATCGTGGTAAAGAATTGGTGGTTACTCAATCTACAAGAGAATTTGCTTTCCCAACCAACAAATTAATGATTCTACGTTACAAAACAAACGGAGATTACCAAAAACCTTCACCACCGAATACTTTTTTAAACCAGTTCGATACAATTTGCACTCAGCGAATAAATGGATGGGTAGCTTGTGTAAACGATTTTGATGGGCATCCGGATGGTAAGGAGGAAATTTTCTTAGTCGATGGTGGGACGCTTAAGGTTCTACGGCTTCGTTATTACAATAGTGAGCAGTTTCGGCTCGGTAGGCCGTTCGATACTGTTTTTACGCACACTTTTGTTAACCAAACTATTTTTTCGGTCGCTGTAGCCGATTTGGAAGGAGACAGCAAGAACGATATTGTAGTTACAACCAATGATAGTACTTATGTTCTGGGTACTGTTATTCCCAACTCCTTTGTGCTTTTAGCACCCACCCTTCAGCAATCTCCACCCGAAATGTATTGCTATGGCGATACTGTTCGGCTTAAATGGACAAACTTTACGCTAACAGAACAAAGTATCCAAATTCGTTTTCAGGAAACTAAAAATAAAATTCCAATTGCCCAGCCAATTGTGCTTGATAAAAATGTGTCGAACAATAGCGATACAGTGATTTACAATTTAGTGGTAAGCGAGCAATTAATTGGCAAGGAAGGTTTCTTTATTGTTTCGGGCAATAAAAATCCTAACAAGAATAACGATACTACATCAATACTTACGTTCGAGATGCCAAGACTGAATTTGGATGAATTTACCAAGAAATCTTACCGTATTTTGGACGAAATTACTATTTCGGGTTTCACTAAGTGTGTGGATTCTCTCTCAATCGAATTTGCATTAACTGATAGCTTATGGCAAAACTTTGGTGGAGCAAAAATCCCAACAAGCGACACATTCAATTTGAAAGCAATAATACCATGTTTGGACATATTCAATTGTAAAAAATATGATTCAACATCAACACTTCTTGCAAGGGTATTAATTCATAAATATTTTTACACAGATACATCTCAAACTTATTCGTTGAACATCAAACCCGCTTTACTACCCGTTACTCTTTTACCTTGTCCAACGAACTGTCCCACACGTCGATTCACTTGGGATACACTAATGTTGAAATCGATGGGAATAGATACTTTGCACTTCTATTTTTCTGCATCCATAGGCGATAGTTTGGGGTTAATTGGCACAGTCGGGGTCGATTCATTAGGTTTTGAGTGGAATTTACCATACAGTTTACCAGAAAAAGTCCTAGTTCGGATTTGTGGTGGTAATGGTTGCTTCAGATATGATACAGTTTTAACCGATCCATCTCCGAAGTATATAAATACAGTGTCGCCCAATCCATTCCGACCAAATTACGGACAGTTGGAGATAGTTTATGCAGTTCCTCAGGATGATTTTGTTACAATCAGAATTATCGATCAGGCAAACAGGATAGTAAGAGTATTGATCGATAACCAACAGCGACAAGGAAACATAATCTATTGCGACAAATGGGATGGATACAATAGCAAAAGCGAACCAATTGCTAATGGGATGTACTATATATGGTTCGAATTAAGTAATGGTACAAAAGAAATTTATCCAGTATTCATTAGAAAATAAATAATAAAATACACGAGGTTCTATGAGAGTATTAGTAATTGAAGATGATTCCAAAATAATGGCGTTTATAAGGCATGGATTAGCCCAAGAGAAATTTATTATCGAAACTTGCGACAACGGAAACGAAGCTGTAGATATAATCCTCAACAACTTATTTGACGGAATTATCCTTGATGTAATACTTCCAGGGAGGGACGGCTATAGTGTTTTAAGAGAAATACGGGAGGCAGGAGTTTCAACCCCCGTAATCCTACTCAGCGGCAGAGACAACGTTGAGGATAGAGTGAGAGGTTTAGATTTAGGCGCAGACGACTTTTTAGGCAAACCTTTTGCTATCGAAGAACTATCGGCACGTCTTCGTACTATATTACGGAGATCGTTGCCCGACAAAACTACTAAATTAAAATGTGGCGATTTGCTTCTGGACACTGTTTCGCATATTGCTTTACGTGATGGTCGCGAAATTGAACTAACTACTAAAGAATATACCTTGCTCGAATATTTTATGAGAAATAAGAACAGAATTCTTAGCAGAAGCACAATTACCCAACATGTTTGGAAACATAATTTCGATGCAGATTCCAATATTATTGATGTATATATCAAAAGATTAAGATCAAAAATCGATTACAAGAAAAACAAACAGCTAATACAAAGTATTCGTGGAGTTGGCTACAGAATAAGGGACTTTGGAAACGATACCTAAAAGTCAATTTAATAATGAGAATTTCGTTTCTATTAATAAAAAAAGAATGAAAAATATTCCAAAAGTAATTTATTCGACAATCTCATTATTGATTATTGGCTTTATTGTTCAAATTGTTGCTCAAAACGTCGCCCGATTGGAAATAACCAACGAGCAGGTGGCAAAGCATAACTTTCGATTTTTAAAGAATGAAGCGTTTGGGTACGGAGAACGGTTCGAATATAATGTTGGTTACAAATTTATAATAGCAGGCACTGGTTACCTCCAAATTGGCAATGAACCAGTTACCCGATATGGTCGCGAATGCTATAATATACAATTCGAGGTTCGTTCGCTCGAGAGTTTAGATTGGCTCTACAGGGTAAGGGATGTTTACACATCTGTATTGGATGTGGCAGGATTGTTCCCATGGGAATTTACACAACGGATTAGGGAAGGTAATTACAAAAGGGATTCGAAAGCATTTTTCGATCAGGTTAACAGGAAATCCTTATTTCAGGATTCAATTTATGAAGCTTCGGAATATATTCAAGACATATTATCTGCTTTTTACTATGCCCGTACATTGGACCTTGGTTCGATGAAAAAAGGCAACATATTTTATCTTAAAAATTTCTTTGATGGCAAAACCTATGACTTGGGGATTAAAATTCATGGGAAGCAAACTACTGAAGTAGATGCTGGCAAATTTCGATGTGTTGTGGTTGAACCATTAATAGTTGAAGGTGGACTTTTTAAAGCAGATGGTTCAATATTTATCTGGTTGACCGACGACGACCGTAAAATGCCTGTTAAGGTTGCAGCTAAAATACCGATAGGATTTGTGGAAGCAAAATTAACTAAATATCGCGGACTTCGAGGACCATTGAAAGCAAAAATTGAATGATTGCTAAACCCCTGTTCTATATTTCCATTTTAATGTAAATAGCTTTGTGATATATGTCTTCGGACATACTAAATCAAAAAAGTATTACCTCACATAAATCCAGTTTATTTTCAATTTGTGAATATTCTAATAAACACAGATCTTACTGCATTAGAGAAGTAATATTGTTGTAATTTATAAATTGACATAATTCACTGATTAATTCCTTTAATCCATTAAAAAAATAACAGAAATTAATAATTTTGATATTTTATATAAATATTCACTTAAAGTGGGGGGACAAAACTGCTAAATTTTGAAGTATTTTTCATATAAAGTAAAAATTTTATTCTTGTCCTGTACATAATAACTTACATAATCGCCTTCTGTATGAATTATTCTAACAATATCTTTAAGATAATTATTGACAAATAATTTGTTGCCGACAAAAACTATATTTCTTGGTAGCACAAAATTTTCGTCTAAGTTTCTATTAGACAAGAGGGTTAAATAATAAAATTTATTGTTTTGAAGATTTTTCGAATAAATCTGTTTATTCGGGAAAATTGTATTTAAAAGTTTTGGCCCTAAATCGACAGATGGGTCTGCAAAAATTGGAATACTATCATTGGTTGTTTTTAATAGATTGAGAAGTGAATGCGATCTCATATTATTATTTCTGATGTTATCATAAACAGGCATATATGAAGAAAACAATCTGTTAATAAATTTATCAATCTTAGATATTTTAGCTACTTGTGGATTAAATTTGGTTTCAATCATTTTTGGGGAAGTTGTAATTAAGAAATAAAAAAGAACCATTAAAGCTAAAAGAAAATACCCTTGAGTTTTATTAATCAATCTTTCTTGGATAATTAGACCTATTAAAAAAAACATACTTGTAATACAAATTAATATGTATCCTTTTGAATAATGAAACAACAAGAATACCAATAGTGAAGGAGTGAACCAAAATAACAATTGGATGCTTAAATTTTTATCAATTTTTAAATGTCTTAACTTTTTTAGATTTTTATTAAGAATTATAACTATAAGCAATAACATTATTGGTAATACTACATAGAACATATTGGATGCGAATCCTACAAAGTTTTTAATCATTCCAACATCTGGAGTAGGATTCAAAATGCTCCATAACTGAAGATAGCCTTGAAATCCTCCCGCATTAAGAATCATTGGGTAAAGCCACATACTACAAATTATTAGAGATAATGTGATTGATATCAATATTTGATAATATTTAATATTTTTATTACGGTAATTAAAATAGATAAAGTAGGCCGACATTGGCAAGAGAAGAAAGAAAGACGTTTGTCGGAATCCTGCTGCCAAAATTAAAACTATAGGGATTAATAAAGTTTTTTCTTTTGAATTACCTAAGTAGAATATTAAAATCGAAAAAAAGTAATCAATAACATAGTTTTCTGAAACGGAGCTATAAAATACAACAGTAGGCAAAAACGAAATAAATAAAGCGGAAAAAAACGAGATACTATCATCATAATATTTCCTAAAAATAAGAAATAGAAAGCAAGTTGCAATTGATGTAATAATTATTGAAAATATTTTAGTAGAAATAAACACATTATTTGTAACTATATTAATCAATTCCAGTGATTTAACATATATGAAGTAACCAGGTAAATGAGGCCTTTCATTAGCAAGTGAATAATCTTGAACTGCCTGAAAATAATAAATTGTATCGATACTATTGAAAGAAAATTCTTTTTCGAAAAATGTGACTCTTGTAGTAACAACTATTATTATTAATAATATAATTTTTGTGAAGGTAGATTCAAGATTCATCTTAAATTGTTACTTTTCATTCTGGCTATTAGAATTATTATTTATAATATCCATATTAAAATTAAAGTTGAAATAATTGCAAAAAGAAATCTAATACTGGCAATTAGTAGAGTGTTAATTCTTTTGAATGCCAATTCTCAAGTCGCGTTTTTCGGATGCAAACTTCCTTAAATCCTGAACCTTATCGGCTTCGTCCATAATTTCTGCACCCAGAATTGTTTCCAATACATCTTCCATGGTGATTAATCCACTAACGCCACCATATTCATCGACTACAACAAAAATATGTTGTCTGCGTTTAAGGAACTTTTCCAGAGCAACACTCAAAGATGCGGTCTCTGGGATAATGTAGATGTCTCGCGTAATTGATCGCAGTTTCATATCAGTTTGGTTGTTTAGTGCAGCTTTGAACACATCTTTGCTTAGCACATAACCAATTACTTTTTCGTCAAGATTATTTCCGTCCCACACTGGAATGCGGGAATAGGTATGCAATCCTGGGTCGTTCACAACTTCTGCAACGGTACTTTCTCCTGAACAACTGAATATAACGGTTCTTGGTGTCATAACATCAATTACTAAGACATCCGAAAAACTCATAATATTTTTAAGCAATCTGTATTCATCGTCGTCTAATGCGCCTTCGTCGCGGGCAGATTCAACCATTTCGGCAATCTCATTAAGCGATTCTTCGTTTTCGGTTGTTCCTTTCACTTTTTGAGTAATTTTACTTAATATAATAAGCAATGGACGCGATAGGAAGTTTAAAAGATATAATAATCTGACAAACTTAAATGCGTATCTGTTGGACTTACGCTCGCCATAGGAGTTAACTAGATGATGAACAAAAAAATAAGCAACAATAGAGATAAATGTTGAATAGATATCAATGGAAAAATTAGCGTAATTTCTATCCAGAAAAACTAATAAAGTAGTAAGGGCAAGTCCAGCGAAAATAAGCTCGAACAGGAAAAATTCGTTAATATGTTCGTCGTAGTGGTTGTAGATATTTTCGATAATTCTAGCTTTGCTATCATTAATTTGTTTGAGTGCTAATATTTCTTCTTTTGTTAAAGAGCTAATAACCCCAGCTAGAAAGCTAAAAAACAAGGCAAGTAATAGGAAAAGAATACTAAAGAGTATTTCCATTTTATATTGAATCTACTCCTGTATTAGTTGGAATAAGATTTGTTGATAACAGTAATCCAACTAGGATAAGTTACTGTTCCTAGCATAGTTTTAACCGAAGGCTTTACGTCTAATTTTACTCTGGTTAAATCACTATTCATTCCGCCGAGCGCTAATGCTAAATCTACAAGTTTATCGTAACCACGATCCGAGAAAAATTTGTATAAATCGAGTTCCATTGCCAAGGGAATTGTGATGGATTGTCCCGATGCGGGTATTGCAATTGGTGTTGTAATGCTGCCGTTAATGGTCGGTACTTCATCAATAACCAATCGCCAATCCATAGCGGTAATCGTGGCATCAGATTTAATTGGGGTGGACTTACCATCATTAGGATTATAAGCATCCAAATCTAAAATAAACTGAACTGGGAATGATTTCAAAGTTAATAAATCTTTCAATTTCAATGCATCGGACCAACTCAAGTCTGTTAGTTTAGTTTTGCCAGTAAGCGACACTCCCATAAGACGGAAATCATTAATACCCGAAATCTTGAATTTGAGCTTCTGGATATTTTGAGCAGCTTGATATAATGAGCAAGAGTTTATTCCAAGTGAAAGAGATATTATAAACAGTAAAAATACTAAATACTTTTTCAATTTGTTATTCCATTTTGACTTTATAACGAATAAATTTGAAAATTAATATATATTTAAATTATTTTATATGTGTTTATCGTTATTATTTATTATTAATTTTTAGTACTTAGAAAAAAGAAGGTGGCTTAACAGCCACCTAATACTCTTTTCGGTTTGTCTGATTTTGTATTTTCAGAAGGTTTGAATTTCTTTAATATCTCGGGAATAACAGATTGTGCATATAAGCGAAATTGATTTCTGTCCTTATCGGCAACAGTTTGAGGATTTGTTAAAGGTTGATATCCAAGGATATCTTTCTTAAATCCATCCATTCCACCTTTAAGAATTTTGATTCGATTATAACCAAGTTTCGTGGCAAGAAGAGCCATTCTTCTTTCGGTCATTTCGTCGTTTGCAATAAATATATTATCTCTATGCAAAATTTTCAATAATTTATTCGGTTCCTTTGCAAATAAATCATCCATTGTTATTGGGTTCGATTTAGGTAAAGGCAATGCTTTGCGGTCATCTTCGGAGCGGAAATCAAAGATTTGGTTTTTGTTGCATTCTTCAATTTTTATTAAGCACAATGCAAATTCATCTGGGCAAATAATCTGCTTTGAACTTGTTTCATCAAAGCAATGAAGTTCACCAAAAGCACTCATTACATAAT
>CAYOPF010000013.1:0-9840 GCA_964405755.1 uncultured Chloroherpeton sp. | reverse complement strand
GTCATTGATTAACTTCAACAAATCTGCTTTTCTATCCGAAAAACTAAAAGAAAAGATACCCAAAATCAATCCTATTATCAAAACAGAAGCGAAGTATGGAGTAGTTTTTATTGCAGGTTGTTTAATTTTATTCACTTTATTTTCAATAATATTTGTAACATAGAATGCGAATAATGCAAAAATTACTATAACAAATGCAAATAAACCCTGGGAAATACCCAATGTTTCGAACATTTGTGGGCTACCTAAATTCGATGCTTTATATAGACCTTCGAAAAATGGATAACCTTCTGCAAAAATTAATACACCGATAAATGCTCCAACTACGAATACCATTGCGTCTAGTTTACCAATAGCTGCTGCACAAACACTTGTACCAGGACAAAATCCTCCGACAACGAAACCCAATCCCATAATCAAACCTCCAATTATCGCCGACCAGAGGAATGTGGGATTGACATAAACCAAACTCATATCGATGATGCCAAAATGGTTGAATGCAATAACTCCAACCATAGCAACTGCACCAGCAGTGAAAAATACACGCAGTACCGTAAAATCATATCCGTAGAATAAACCTACCAATTTCTTGGAGGTAGAAAAACCAGCTTGCTCTAAAATTGCTCCGAAAAATATACCTAAAATCAAAGCAACTATATAATTTAAATTAGGGCTAATTATTTCTGGCACTAATGGTCCCATTGTTCTTCCTCCTTATTATATCCACATTTTTCTGAAGAAATAAGCAAACATGTATGCTCCTGCAAAGATTGCAAACATAGTTATTATACCGCCAGTGGACATAACCGCCAACCCGGATAGTGCCGATCCACTTGTGCAACCTCGTCCAAGCTGCGAGCCTATACCCCAAAGTAAACCACCAATCAGTGCTCCTGCCACTCTAATTTTAGTAGTTGATCGCGGGCCCATTTCGAATGTCAGTTTAAGCCTATTCGATGCCAATCCGGAAAGAAATGCTCCAATCACAACTCCAACCACTTCGAATACAAGCCAATTCATGAGTGGACTTCCGCTATGCTCTTCTGAATATTCCTGATAGTACTTAGTATTTTGTGCATGGCTTGGGGCTACTGTTTGAACTGCTGCAATTGTTCCACTTTTGATTGCACCGCTCGCTCCAAGTCCTCGTCCGGTTATATAAATTGTTGCTAAAAGCAAGATACCCAACAAAACACCTGCTAAATAGGGGTTCATATATTTAGTTTCTTCCATTTCGTAACTCCTTAATCGTTTTGAGTTGATAGTTTTTGTGAATTATTTTCTTGCACTTTCTCGTTTTCATCTTCATTGGTTTCGATTTCTTCGTAACCTGTGAGCATTGCATTCAAATTTGTCAATACTTTTTCACCAGTAGTAGTAAGGTAAACATGTCCGATAATAAACGCAACTAATAATAATGCTCCTAATGTGTGTATTATTGCAATATATTTTAAAGTAGTAATGTTTATCGATTCCACTCCATATTGGCTTGGATACCTATAGAACATATAAAGCAATCCCGAGGTTATCATTACTGGGATTACCAATAATTTTAAACCTAAATATGCAATCTTTTGCAAAGGATTCAATTTACTTAAAGCTGTTTTTTTGGTAGGATGGGGTTCATTCCTAAAAATTCCAACGATATAGTATCTAATTTGAGCTTTGATAAATGCTTTCGTTGGAATATATTGTTTCCATTCACCAGTGGCAAAATGCCAAAAAATAGCTAATACGACAAGCCCTACCAGCATATAGGCAGCTATGTTGTGATAAATAACTGCTTCTTCGAATCCGAAGAATGAGTAAGTCCCATGAATTTCGAATCCGGTAAATCCCAGAAAGAAAATCAATATCATTTGCATCCAATGCCAGAATCGTTCGAAACTTCTGTATATATATACTTTTTTGTGTCCCATTGTGAGCTCCCTTAAACTTTCTTTTTAAAGTAAATTCTTATGATGCTGTGGATTAGCACACCGAGTATCGTTAAAATAATCAGACCAAATCCAGCATAATCTACAGTTGCGGAACGGTCTCTTCCTGGTATGTAAAAATCAGTAAGTTTTTCCAATCTTGAGTTCTCGCGAGTATGACATTCTTTGCATTGAACTGATTCCTCCTTGGTTGATACCATGTGGTTTACAGGCCAGTACATTATTGTCTCGATAAATGAGACTTTGCCACTAAAAGGCAATCCAGCAGTTTTCATCCCCGATTCGGATGCTTTTACCCAATCGAAATCTTTCCAGTATGCACCTTCGCCAGGATTATCTGAATATAATTTAGGTTGGATTAAAATCTTGTTAACAGGATCGTAAGGTTGCTTGGCTATATGTGTTTTAACAGGTACAATCTTTGCATCAGGATCGCTGTAGTTACCGTGAAGTTGGTTTAAAACTAATGCTTTACTGTAGTCCTTAACTTTGTCGCCAGCAACATAGTGGCTGGAAGTGCCATTGAACCAAATATAATCCGGCTTAACATTTCTTGCCCAAACAAAAGCTCCTTTTATCGACATATATGTGTGGTTTCCCAAAGAATCTTCTTCGGTAAATGGCTTACCATCAATCAGTTTGCCTGCTTTACTCCAATCCCAGTACATTTTTGTAGAATTTGCTTTTGCGTAAGTTGATATGTGGCAAGTTTGACATGCAACCTTCAAGGTATGCTCATTAAGAATTTCTTTTTCGTGTGGTGTGGATGTGTGACAATCCTCGCAAAATGCACGATTTACATTCATTGACGACAATGAGTAAACTTTCCCGGCAATATTATGGTTTTTTGTTCTGTGGCAATCAACGCATGTCATATTCATCCCGTCGATTCCCATGTGGATATCGATAGATTTTGATGGTTCGAACATCGACATTTCCAAATCTCCATGCTTAACGTTGTTCCCGCCTCCACCATAGAAATGGCAAACTCCGCAGTTTGTCCTATTTGGTTTGCCTACACTTTGAGCAATAAAGTTAAGGTTAATTCCTTCTTTAGGCTTCCCGGCCATATTGTCGGCTTTTACGTAGGTTTCGGTTTGGTCGTGGCAAACTAAACAGTCAATATTAGTAGAATCGGTAAAACCACGCCCAGTTTCATCAATGCCATATCCAATATGGCACTTGGCGCAGGCTTTCTCGTTGCTTACCGCGCTTATACAGAAGTTATTGATAGCATTGCGTTTTCCAATATATGTAATACCTCTGCCTTTTATATAATCCACTCTTTCCCAGTTCCAGTGGTTTGAATTCATCACTTGATGTGAAGTAAGATTGTGGCATGTTTCGCAAGCTTTTGTTACTTCTTGTGGAGAAGAAAAATTTTGCTTGAGAATATCAAATTTGGTGTGATCAACTCTAGACTGATCTTTTTTGGAATAGCTTTCTTTTAATTTCATTTTATAGCTTATTGGTCTGTCGTTTTGTTTGAGAGACCCAATAATTATGATAGAAATCAAAGCTATTATTGCTATTGCTAGTGATATTTTTCGCATCGACTAACTTTTATTTTAATTTAACATTCGTTATTTTTGTATTAGTTTATACTATAAAGTATTACTGGTCATTCCACTTTCCGAAAACTCTAATTAGAGTTTTTAATGAATTTTGGATAACTTTCAATTCCTCATCTCCTACATTCTCGAGTAAATCCTGATGTATGTCGATATAGTTCTTGTGCAAATTTTCGATAAAAAATACTGCTTTTGCTTGCAAACGAACGTTTACATTTCTTTTATCTTTATCGTCTGGTAGGCGCAACACTAGCTTCTTTTCCTCCAGCGAAGTAAGAATGTGCGTAATTCTTCCGGGAGTAAGCTTGAGAGCTGCGACAAGGTCGCTCACTTTGCGGACATTCATACCGTCGAAGAGTTTTAACATTTTCAATTCAGTAGGCGATAAATTAAAACTTGCAGCAATTTTTTCTTCTTTCAGAACACATAAACGTGTTAATTCGCAAATCAATTCTGCAGTGCTTTGAATTTCTGCACTCATAATATTTCCTTTGTTTATTTATAAAAAATAAATACTTTTACAAAATTACAAAATTATTTTATTCTATAAATAAATTAGTTAAATAATGAACAAATATTAATTTAATTGATTTTCCGTTTAATTATTTTTCCACCCAAGTTTCGAGAATTATTAATATTGATATTTTTATTGTTAATTTTACACTTTGCTAAAATTCAACTATTAAATAATTATGAAAGATATACAACTCTTTGGAATGGGTAATGGTTTGGTTGACCTTCAGTATAATATTTCGGAAGGAACAATGTCTGATTTTGGGATGCTTAAAGGCGAAATGCACTTAATAGACGAGCAGGAAAGGTCAAAAATCATTCATTATTTCAAGGACTATAAGTACAATATATGCAGCGGTGGTAGCGCTGCCAATTCTATTATTGCTTTTTCGCAACTTGGTGGCAAAGCGGCATATTCGACTGTTTTAGGAGATGATTTATTTGGTAATTTTTATGCATCAGAGTTTTCTCAATTAGGTATTACTCTGGATGCAGATTTGCTCTCGGACGGATCTACAGGCACTTGTTACGTTTTTATTGCACCCGATTCAGAGAGAACTATGCTGACTTATTTGGGAGCAACTGCACTTTTCTCTACCAAAAACGTGAGCGAAGATTTGATTAAACGCTCACAATGGATTTACATAGAGGGTTACAAATTTAGCCAGGAAAGTAGTACAGAAGCCGTTAATTATGCTATCAGCCTTGCTAAAAAGCATAATACCAAAATTGCATTCACTTTCTCGGATGTTTTTATTACAGAAAATTATCGTAACAAAGTCGAAAAAGCTTTCGAACAAGCCGATTTAATATTTTGCAACGAAAACGAGGCAAAATCATTCACCAACGAAACGGATATTAACAAAGCAATAAATTCGATTTTCAGTAGGATCCATGGTGCTGTGATAACCAAAGGTAGCGAAGGCTCTATCATAAAATATGGCGATAAGATAATTGAAATACCTCCTTATGCGGCAAATCCAATCGATTCGACTGGTGCGGGGGATATGTTTGCAGGAGCATTTCTCTTTGGTTTGATTAAGGAAAACGATATTACGTTTGCGGGGCATTTAGCTTCGCTTTGTGGTGCTAAGATAGTTTCAAAATTAGGTGCCAGAATGGACGAAGATTTTGATAGTATCGTCAATGAAATTAAACAAATAACATCGAAATTATGAGAAAAATTATATTAATATCTTTTTTTATTTTCTTTAATGTAATTAATAATTCTTTTGCGCAATCGGGGATTTCATATTCTGAATTTTTAAAAAGAGCCGAAGACTACTTCAATTCGGATATGATTAACGATTTGAGAAAAGCTTTCAGCAACCCTCAAAAAATAGTTATCTGGAGTTGGGATGTGGGAGATTTTTCTGGAGACAAAAACAACGATTTGGCATTTACTTATCACATAACTGGCGATAGAGAGCAAAACGTGTATTTAAGGATGTATGCCGATATAGATGGGTATTTAGTAAACGTAGGTGACTTCCCATATAAGTTTGTTGAATTGCCACTGGAAGTCGGTGCAAATATTAAAGAAGGTACTTGCTTTGTTTCGCAAAAAATAAAGACAGGCATTTGGAAGATTTTTGGTTATCGCCTTTTGAATGGTGCTGTAATCTTTAAAGAAGAATTTTCATCCGAGAAAATTGACAATTTATCTGTTGATAAAACTGTAGATTATTATAACTTAACAGATCATACCAAAATCACAAACGATAAGAACAAAGTTCTATATGAAAATAAATATTTAAATATACCTTGCTATCATCGAGGAAGATTGATTTATCACGGATATTCAAATAAAGTTATTTTGGACGAAGTAGATTTTGTTCCACGAGGGGCTTATTGGTGGAATGGCGAAAAAGACTGCAAAGCCGAAATAACATCCGCTTATGATGAGGACTTTATCTATTTTCAATTTTCAATAACCGACGATGTGATAGCAAAAAAGACATGTGATTCCTGCTATTCCGACTATATTAGCATTTGGTTCGATTTAATGAATATCGGAGATGTGGTTCATTACTCAATTAAAAATAATAAAGTGTATGTTAATGATACAATGAGCCGAGCTCTTTACAATTTTGTCGTATTCCCCGGTGATTTCAAGGACATTCCTCCTTATGTGCAAGCATATTCCAGCGATAATCTAACTTCCATCCAACAAATTTCAACTTCGCAAATAAAAGCCGTTTCAAATTTAACCGAAAATGGATATATCATGAAAGCTCGTATTCCACTAAGCATATTGGGGGTAGATTTATCTGCAATCAGCGGAGATTTCTATAAAATTGCCTGCAGTATCGAAATTCACGACATAGATAACGAATTCCGTCCCGACGAAGAAACTGTTCTGGCAACAAGTAAGTTCAACTATGCAAATTCATCTACCTATGGAGCAATTATTTTTGTCCCTTCCAACCAATGGTACGGTGAAACAAATAATATTTATCGCCAAGAAATTTACCAGGCTCTATTGGAATTTGGCTATTAAACTACTTGAACAACAAAGTGGCATCGCCATAACTGAGAAATCTATAGTTGTTATTAAGTGCGTTTTGATAAATTTCCAACATCTTCTCACGACCAGTAAATGCTGCAACAAGAAGTAATAAAGTACTTTTTGGCAAGTGAAAATTGGTTATCATCCCATTTATTATCTTAAATTCATAACCAGGCACAATCATTAGCTGTGTTTCTCCAATCAAAAGAGTTCTATTCTCCTTATCCATCAATTCTATTAACCTATCGATAGATGAAAGCGCAGTTGTGTTCGGCATCGTCTGTCGCCAAACCCACTGATTTATTTCAATGGAATCGAAGTCGATTTTATCTGAAAGACCTAACCAATATAATGATTCTAAGGTACGGATAGTTGTAGTGCCGGTAGCAATTATTTTTCTTTTGCTAATTATTGCATCCCGCATTTTTTTTAATAATTGAATATCTATTTGGAATTGCTCTGAGTGCATTTTGTGCTCATCAACTATGCTTGTTTTCAAGGGTACGAATGTTCCAGATCCAACATGAAGAGTTATATCTAAGATATCGACTCCACTTTTCAGCAATTTTTCATTCACCTCATCAGTGAAGTGAAGTCCTGCAGTAGGAGCAGCTATCGAACCTTCTTTTTGTGCAAATACAGTTTGATATTTTATTTTATCGTCCGATTTTGGTTCTCGTTTGATGTATTCCGGAAGTGGTATTTTCCCAATTTCTTCAAGTAATTCCGAAAGAGATAGGTGCGAAGGTTCCCATTCTAATTGAACGACACGCTGACTATCATGAATATCCACAATATTAGCCTTAATATTTATTAAGTTTGAAAATCTGTCACTTAGAGTTAAGCCAGGGATCAAATTTCTTCCCCGCATTATACATTGCCATTTTTGCGGAGGAGGGGAATTTAGTGCTTTTTCGGGCACTTTGCCATCCAATGGAGTTTCTATAAGCAATTCCACATTGCCGCCGGTTTGTTTTTTAAGAAAAAAACGTGCGGGGAATACCTTAGTATTGTTCCGTATCAAAACATAATTTGAGTTGATTATTTCGGGTAATTCATAAAATTGTCTGTGTTGAATTTCGTTGTTAGCAGAGTTATAAAACAATAATTTGGACTCGTCGCGTTTCTCTAATGGATACTGTGCAATTCGCTCAGGTGGCAAATAATAATTATAATCTTCGATTGATAATGAAATACTCTCTGCAATCATAAATCAACTTACTTCTGCACCAGAACTAAAATCTGGATTCATTGTTGTTAAAAGTGATAGCTGCCCATCTGCAGTCTTTGCTGCAAGGAGCATCCCTTGGGATTCTATTCCAAACAATTTTGCTGGTTGTAGGTTTGCAACAACGACAATTGTTTTACCAATTATCTCGGATGGTTCGTAATATTTGGCGATACCCGCAACAAGTTGCCTTTTTTCTTCGCCAATCTGTATTTGTAATTT
This sequence comes from uncultured Chloroherpeton sp., assembly GCA_964405755.1. Classification (GTDB taxonomy): domain Bacteria; phylum Bacteroidota; class Ignavibacteria; order Kapaibacteriales; family UBA2268; genus GWF2-33-9. The sequence goes on along the minus strand of CAYOPF010000013.1, from coordinate 1,860 downwards.
TAATAATTTCTCTGCTTTTGCCACTCTTTCGGCTTCGAGTACTTTAGCAGATTTAAGTTGAACTTTGCGGAAATCATCAATTGTGATTAAATTTGCGACATCAATTACATTGTGGTTTTTATCATCGTGTCCACCCAATTTTGAAATCTGTTGTACAATTGTTTTGTCCTCGATTATTGGGAAAAGAACTTGTTTTAACTCGAATTTCGTCCCATTTTCTATGTTTGGAAGCTTCGATTTGTCCCACAGATTGTCAATAGGCATAGAATAGTTGGAATTGCCAGTTTCTACTGCTACTCCAAAGGATTCTTGCAGTTTTGCACAGGAATAAGGAATTACGGGCGCAAGCGTGATGGACAAAGTGTATGCCACTTGAACACAAAAGTTAAGTGTTTTGGCAGCCAGTTCTTTGTTTTCTTTAATTGCTTTCCAGGGTGCTTCATCGTTGAAATATTTATTAGCTGCTCTTGCAATATTAATAATTTCAAAAAATGCTTCTTTTAATCTGAATTTATTTAGAAAGAATTTTGATTTTTCGATACCATACCAAACAGAAAAAATTAATAGCAAATCATTCTCGTTTAGGAGTTTCGTATTGAATCCATTTAAGGAAGCGCTTTCAATATTGTTGGAATAATTCTCATTTAAATATTCAATTGCTTGTCTCCACTCTGTTAAATATTCAGAATTGATTGTAGGGTTAAGCGAATCGAAGTTTTTTGCTAAAAACTGAGAAGTTCGGTTAATGAAGTTACCAAATACTGCAGCTAATTCGCTGTTGTTTTTGGTCTGAAAATCCTTCCAAGTAAAATCAGCATCTCGTTGTTCGGGTAAATTCATTAATAGCGAGTACCGCAATACATCAACCAAGTGTGGCTCGGGAAAATCAACCAAGAAGTCCTGCAAATCGATACTCCAATTACGAGATTTTGAGAATTTTTGTCCCTCGAGATTCAAAAATTCATTGGCAGGAACATTTTTTGGCAAAATATAACCATCATGGCGAGCGTGCAACATTGCAGGGAATATTAGAGTATGGAAAACTATATTATCTTTACCAATAAAAGCATAATATTCTGTTTCAGGATTTTTCCACCAGTTTGCATAGTCGTCTTCGTTATTTAAGTTGTTTTTAGTCCATACTTTTGTTGCAGAAATATAGCCTAAAACGGCATCGAACCAAACATAAAGAGCTTTACCTAACGATTTTTCCTTTGGGATATCGTCGATAGCTTCCAACTTTACCCCCCAAGTTAGGTCGCGAGTTATGGCGCGCTCGGTTAGTCCAAGCTTGAGCCAGCTGCGACTTTGTTGTAAAACATTATCCTTCCAGTCTTGAGAATGGCTTTCGATATAATTTTCGAGAAATTGCTGAAAATCTTGAAATTTAAAATACCAATGGGTAGTTTTCCTCACTTCGGGAGTCTCGCCTGTTATGATGCTTTTTGGATTTTTTAATTCAATTTGATTATAATAAGCTCCGCAACTGTCGCATTGATCTCCACGTGCTTTATCGGAACCACAATTGGGGCAAATACCCTCCACATACCGGTCGGGAAGAAACATATTTGCTTTTGGGTCGAAAAATTGTTCCTCTTCCTTCTCGATTAAATGACCTTTTTTTAGGAAATCAGCAAAAAATTCCAAAGCAATTTTGTGATGCTCTTCAATTGAAGTTCGGCTATATATATCGAACGACATACCAAACTTTTGGAATGCTTCATAATTGGTAAAGTGATATTTGTCTATTATTTTTTCGGGAGTTGTGTTTTCTTTCTCGGCCGAAATAGTAATTGCAACGCCATGCTCGTCCGAACCACAAACGTAAAGAACTTTTCGTCCCGATAATCGAGAGTAACG
>CAYOPF010000012.1:0-34968 GCA_964405755.1 uncultured Chloroherpeton sp. | reverse complement strand
ACAAATTTATTTGAATCTTTTTTCGTGGAAAGAATTAACTCAATCTGAAGATTTATATCATACTGGCTTGCTTTCTTTGGAGGAGGGCCTGGATAGTTTGGCAACTGTTTATTTGAGCCAATCACTTCAAATGGGTTATTTAAAAGCTTCAAATGTTTTATCGATCAATGAATTCAAGTTGGGAAGGATTAACAGGGCATTTAAGTATTCAGAAATTGGTGAATATTATACAGTGGAATTCCCACAAGTTTTAATAATTCGAGCTGCTATTTTAAAATACCGAGGAGATAGTGCTACTGCCAAAGTAATCGAGAACAAATACAAACAATTAACTGGTGCTGAAATAATTCTGCTTAGGATTCCAAAAACAAGAATGGAAGGGGATACCTTATCAATATCGGAAATTCATCTTATCGATTCATTGGCTCAAGTATTGATGATGTCCCAATCCGATACTCTTAATAGAGAATTATCACGATTTAATTCACTTTTCGATACAACTTCCAAAACCAAAAATGAGAAAGAATTAGTAGAATCATTCTACGATAGTATTCCATTTTGGCTGCAATTAGTTATTGGAGGGTCTTTTGCTGCGATTATGTTGCTGTTGTATTTTTATTTCCGTTGGCGTACTCTCCAAGTAAAAGCAAAAATGAGTAAAACTCGACAGAAAGCAATAGAAAAATCTCAAATTGAAAAGAGAAAGTCTAATGAATCGGTAAAAGCAAAAGTACCGGCATCTACCGTCAAACAAAAATATAGCCCAAAGCCAAGTAAGGAAACCCAACAAATCGAATCAACAGAGAATATCGATCCAATTACACCCGAGAAAGCCAATCAAATAGAGGCAGCACTTAAATCGATAAAGCAAGAAAAAATTAAGGAACAACAAGATTCAATACTTGAAAAGCAGGCGCCCAAGCAGCACAGTAACGCTAAAATTGAGTTGGCAAATAATTTAATGAATGAACAGAAAAGAATAAAACAGCAAAAAATCAAGAACATTCCAGTCGATTTAGTAAGCAAATCCGAAAAGATTAAAAGTATTGCAAACGAGTTAGGACTTGAAGAAAATTCACTTGAAATAAAGAAAACAGTCGACAATATGCTTAATGACCAAAGTAAAATCGAGAAACTAACTGGAAAACTATGATTACAAAAATAAAAGTATTGGCGTTGTTTATTTTATTAGTAGTTGGTTTTCAAAATTTGGAACTTAGTGCAGGTCTGACCATCAATAGCAATTATGGCACAAAGTTTGCTAAACTTGATAATAGTACAGAAATGTTCTTATTTAAACAAAATGCAGATACAATAATTGGGAATGCAAGGATTACAGTTGTTTGGAGCGACTTGCAACAAATTAAAGTGAAGCTACAAATTACTCAAAACCGAGATAATACCTTTAGATTGAGCTTGTTTAATTTATTAGGCAAGGAAGTAAAAGTAATTTATGAAGGTTTACCTCGGGACAACGATTATGAATATACGGCCTCGATTGCCGACCTTCCCAATGGAGTATATATCTGCATATTAAGTAGCAGCAATTATAAAGATGCAAAAAAAATTGTCATATCAAAATAAGCAAAATTCGGGAGTTTTAAAACTCTTTTTCTCACTTTTGTGCTTATTTATTTTGCTTTCCTCACCTTCATTAACCTTATCGCAAAGTGAAACAGGTGGTGGCTCAGAGATATATTCAATGCGAGATTTTGGGTCTCGTGCCATTGCAATGGCCGGAGCATTTTCGGCAGTATCGGATGATCCTTCTACTATACTATACAATCCCGCGGGACTAAGTTTTTATCGCACATCACCAACATTTTCCCTTTATGCCGGCTCGCTTGGATTGGGCAGAACTGCCAATTTTCTAGGATATGCACAGCAGGTTAGTGATGAATTTGGAGTAGGTGTTGGTATAAATAGTCTGTACACTGGCTCCTTTGTTGCACGCGACGAGAAAGCAGAACCCATTGGAGATATGTCTAATTTTCAATACACTTTTATTGCCGCAGGTTCCTATCGAACAGAATTTGCTTCGTTTGGAGTTTCTTTAAAGTATCTAACCAACAACTTGATTGGTTCCTATACCGATGCAAACGGATTTGCCTTTGATGTTGGTACAAAATTCAATGTAATGGACTTGTTTTCTTTTTCTGTTGGTGTTCGGAATGTTTATGGAACAATGATGTGGAATACATTAGAGAGCAATCGGGAAACAATTCCATTCGAAATTCGCACCGGTGTTGCTATGCAGTTTGGATTAAATTCCCAATCAGCACAAACTCGCTCAACGTTGACTGGAGAACTCGAAGAAGATTACGTTCCGGCTTCGCGATATATTTTGCTTTCGTTGGAAGCCGCATTTATCGAAAAGTCAAAATCACCATCGATAATGGTTGGAATCGAAATAGTTCCCGACGATTTTATTGCATTTCGGGGTGGAGTGGATGTTTATGGAGAACGTTTTGGCCAACCACAGTTGTTCCCATTGAATAAGTGGGGTGCAGGAGTATCTATCCGTCCTGATTTAGTGGAACTTTTTAATAATGCTTCCTTTACTACTTCGCTCGATTATACTGTTTCGAGTGAGTTTTTATCTCCCAGTAAAATTGCCCATCACCTATCATTAACTTTCAATTTTGAATAAAAATAATTTATTTTAACAATTTTGTAATATTTTGCAGTTTAATTTGTTTTGTAAATTATTATTTTGTTAAATTATTTAATTGTTTGTTTGAAATTAAATTTTATTATTAAATTATTTTTTAAATCATTTTGCTCGATACAATTATTTTGGATAATCTCAATCATATCCATTTTATTTCCTTTTCAATGTTATACACAATTAAATTTAGTTCAGAACGAATTCAACAATTATAAATTCAATTCGCCAAATTTTCAAAAGTACCTTATTATCGACACGATGAATCAATTGCAGTTGAATGGTACTACACGGATAATTTCAACACAACTAACACTAAATAATATTGAACTTTATTCAAAATTTGATGGCAATCATGCTTTGCAATTCCTTCCAATTTTTTTTAATTGCGATTCTAATGAAATTTGTAAAACTAACCTATCAATAAAAACTCAAGGGGAATTCTTAACAAAAGCAGCTTTTTTTACTGGTTCTAAAAATGGCTTTTTTCAAGCTTTTCACAAAGGTCGTTACAAAACAATCCATTGGTTAGTGCATCCTTATTTGGAAATTAGTAACGGAATTTACTATCCCGATGAAAATCAATCCTTTTTAAAACAAAAAGTTGTGAGTAATTCATCTTTCCAAAACATCTCTGGGCGCACAGAGTTTGGTATAAAAAATGAAAAATCCTATTTGCTTTTCGATTCTTATCTAAGCTTTGCTAATCTTTATAAACCACTGAATTTATTAGATTCCAATATGATAAAACACAAATTTGGAAATTACAATAACCTACTTGCCCAAATAAAGTTTTCAAATACCTTTTCGGATTTTCTTAAAATTACTGGAAGAATTTTCCTCAAAAACTTTCTGAGAGACTATTCAACTATGATCGACAGTACAATATTTAGTTTCGATAGTTATAATAATGAATTTGAAATCGAAGAATTCAACTATGGATTTAATTCACTGATAGAATACGATTCCAGGATAACCAAACATCCAGTTCATATTAATTTATCCTACACACAAGATTTGTTCTTGGTTAATAGCTCTTATCTGAAAGCTCGTTCTAGAATAGAATCAGAAAATTTAAACATAGGATATTCGCAACTTTATGATTATTCAGATAGAGGTAATATCCAGCTTTCATTAAACAGTAGTTCCCGAGCAATTCTTTATTCAAATTTAGGAAAATTACCAAATAATGTAATTACTGTCAATTTCGAGTTTAAAAATAATTATCAATTTGATTCAACAATTAACTTAAGCAGTTCGTTTTCCCGAAAACATTTTCTGCCCTTTATAAGCCATTATTACAGTATCTCTGAAAATTATCAAAATAATTTGAACATTGAGCCAGAACTTTGGTATTATGTAGGTAATACTTTTAATATAAAGTTTAATCAAAACTTTAATATTAAATCCATTTTGAATTTATATTATGGTCATGACATAATTATTTTAGAAAAAACTAGTCGAAAATTTTCGAACAGTGGTGTAAGCAAAGGACTAGAACTTGGTCTGACTGGAGAATACAAGTTAGAATCTATTAACTTCAAGTTTGATGGTGTTTATAATTTCCAAAATGTAAACGAAAAAGAAATTTTGCTTAGTGATTTTCTAAGAATGCCTGCATTCATTTCAAATTTTAATTTAAACCATATTTTCTATAACTTCCTTGAATTGGAACTAAATATAAAATTTACAAGTGGTATTTACTCTTACGACCCTCGAAATCATAATATTGAAATGATTAGTCCTGATTTTTTAGTTAACCTCTTAATTCAAAAACAATACGACAATGCATACTTTACACTAATTTTGCGTAATTTAACAAATAGATATTACGAAACTAATATTGGTATCCCAGATAGGGGAATTAGTTTTCTGTTAGGTACTGTTATCAATTTTTAACAAATGAATACAAACGACAACATTTCCGAATTGCAGTTTTTAAAAGGAATAGGTCCCAAAAAAGCCTTAGCGCTAAAGACTGAGGGACTTTCCAGCTATTACGATTTAGTCCGATATTTCCCCAAATCATACATTGTCCGGAACAATAGCAATAGCATTGCAAAATTAGCATATCAACTTAAGATGGAGAGCAAAATTGCCTTCCAGGAAATCACACTGAAATCGATTAACCTACACACTCACAACCAAGTAATCGGCAAAATAGTTAAGAAAAGAATAATTGAATTAGGACCAAAAAGAAAAATCTTAAAACTTGAATTAACCGACGATAGCAAATCCAGTTGCGATATTGTTTTCTTCAATAGAGTTCAGTTTTTCGATAAAATTTATTCAGTGGGTCAATTACTGTTTGTTAGTGGGATTGCATCCACCGACAAATACTCTACTGTAAAATTCACTCACCCAGATATAGAAATAATCGACGAGGAAGAAATTGAATTATATCAAAAAGATGGTATAGTGCCAAAGTACAAACTTCCGGATATTTTCATTAAAAACTACATAACGCAAAATGTAATCCGAAATTCGGTAATAAATATTTTCAACCAAAATCTAGTACCAATTAACGAGAATCTACCTAGATACATTCTCGAAACACATCAGCTAATGCCAATAGATAAAACGTTCAAAACCCTGCATTTTCCAGATTCATTACCTGATTTAGAGAAAGCAAAGTATCGAATGAAATTCGAAGAAGTTCTGCTATTCGAGCTGGCATTGCTATCTTTACGAAATACTCAAAAAAATATCGAAAGAGGAATTGTAATCCCCAAAAATACTCCAAGTGTAGTTAAACTCTATAAAGAGTTGCCCTTTAAATTGACAAATGATCAAATCGAAGCAATAAGAACAATCTTTTTGGATTTTCAGAGCGGTAAACCAATGAACAGATTGCTACAAGGAGATGTTGGTTCGGGAAAAACTCTTGTGGCCATTTTTACGATGCTTGCAGCAATCGACTCTGGTTATCAAGTAGCAATTATGGCTCCTACGGAATTGCTTGCCGAACAACATCAGAAAACAATGAATAAATTTCTAAAAGATTTTGGAATTCATGTTGAGCTACTTGTTTCATCTCTTACTGCAAGACGACGACGCGAAGTATATGAAAATATCTCAAGTGGCAAAGCAAACATTATTTGTGGGACACATTCCTTGTTCCAATCCAAAGTTCAATTCAATAAGCTAGCATATATTGTAATAGACGAACAACACAAATTTGGAGTTAATCAGCGAGCTGAGTTACTAAATATTGCAAAACAATCGCATTTTGAGGACGATGTGTATCCTCATGTACTTGTTATGAGTGCAACACCAATTCCTCGTACACTAAGTATGACTCTTTATGGCGACTTGGACGTATCGATAATTCGCGAAAAACCAGCAAACCGAAAACCCATTAAAACCAAAGTAGTTTTCGACCAAAATCGCCTGCAAGTTTATGATTTTATAAAAGAACAAATTCAGAATGGGCGGCAATGCTATTATGTTTTTCCATTAGTAGAAAAGTCGGAGAAATTGGAATTGAAAGCCGCTACAGAATTTATGGAACATTTAAAAACTGATGTTTTTCCTGAATTTAAAGTTGGTTTGCTCCACGGTCAAATGTTTGGATACGAAAAAGATGATGCAATGTATGACTTTTTGAATCAAAAGTATGATATATTGGTTTCGACAGTAATAATCGAAGTTGGTATTGATGTGCCCAATGCAACCATAATGGTTATCGAAAATGCCGAGCGGTTTGGTTTATCTCAATTGCATCAATTACGCGGAAGAGTTGGAAGAAGCGAACATCAATCCTATTGCTTTTTATTCACTAAAAATGATTATCAGTTCCAAATTGGCAAAGCAAATGTTGATACAAGTGACCACAAAGCTGCAATAATAAGGTTAAAAGCAATGGAATCGACGAATGATGGGTTCGAAATATCTGAAATTGATTTGCAACTTCGCGGACCAGGAAATATTTTAGGACACAGACAATCTGGATTGCCGGATTTTCAATTCATAGATATAATAAACGATGGAGATATAATATCCCGTACTCGAAGGATATCAGAGGATATATTAGATAAAGATCCGCATCTTAATTCTACAGAAAACAACCTATTAAAAAAAGCCTTACAGCAATATGTGAAGGACAAGAATAACTATTATAGAATTGCTTAGATAATTATTATTACAAAGAAGGAAGGAAAGTGCCCGGAACAGGAGTCGAACCTGCACCCACTTGCGCGGACTACACCCTGAATGTAGCGTGTCTGCCAGTTTCACCATCCGGGCTTTGGAAACTTGCGGTGAGGGTGGGATTCGAACCCACGGTACCCGCGAGGGTACAGCGGTTTTCGAGACCGCCCGATTCAACCACTCTCGCACCTCACCGTTTCCGCTAATTTGCAAAAAGCAAAGAACACAAAATTAAGCAAAATTAAATGATTTTCAAGATTTATTAATTAATTTGATTATCCAGATTTTTCTATAGAACTTTAACTCATAACCTTTCTAATTGCTTTATTAATCAGATTGAACCCTTCCATAATGATATCGGCTTTGATATTTAGTGCTGGACGGAATCGAACAGATTTTGCCCCACATTGCAATATAAACATCCCTTGCTGGAACAACTCATCAATTAATTTTTTACGAATATCGGCATCGGGCAAATCGAAAGCTCCAAACAATCCCAGATTACGAATATTTGATATTATATCTGGGAATTCGTTTTGCAATTTAGCCATTTCTCCTGCCAATACTTTACCTTGAATTTGGACGTTATCCAACAAATGATCATCTTCGATAATTTCCAAATAGCGTGTGGAACGAACCATATCGACCAAATTTCCACCCCAAGTGGAATTGATTCTGCTCGATTTTTGGAAAACATTGTCGGGAACCTCATCAACTCTATTTGTAACGGCAATTCCACAAACTTGAGCTTTTTTGCCAAATGCAAAAATATCTGGGATAACCCCCATTTGTTCGAAAGCCCAAAAAGTTCCAGTAATTCCCATACCGGTTTGTACTTCGTCGAAAATGAGCATTATGTCGTTCTCATCGGCAATCAATCTTAATTTTTGTAGAAATTCTGGGCGGAAATGATTATCTCCACCTTCTCCTTGGATTGTTTCGATGATAATAGCAGCAATATCATAAGGATTATCTAAAATTGCCCTTTGGATTTCATGAATTGCTTGTTCTTCTAATTTTATTACTTCTTCGAGTGTGTTTTGTAATGGGAATGTGATTTTGGGATTTGTTATTCGCGGCCAGTCAAATTTAGGAAATAGTGCAGTTTTGTTAGGGTCTGTGTTTGTTAAGGACATTGTGTATCCAGACCGGCCATGAAAAGCTTCTTTGAAGTGGATAATTTGATTACCTTTGTTTTTAATTCCAATAGTTAAATTCTTTCTAATTTTCCAATCAAAAGCTACTTTAAGAGCATTTTCTACTGCTAATGCACCTCCATCGATAAAAAAAGTGTACTTGAATTCCGGTGGTAGAGCAATTTTTCCAAAAGTTTTGATAAAAGTGGCGTATTCTTCGGTATAAATATCAGAATTCGATGGTTTAGTTAGAGCTGTTCTTCCAAGATAGTCAATAAAATTGACATTCGATAATTTCGGATTATTATAACCAATAGGGATTGAGGCAAAACAGGTGAAAAAATCAAGATATTCATTACCATTTCGTAAATCTTGCAGAATAAAATCGCGACTATTGTGCAAATCCATCACAAAGTCGAAACCATCGACTAAAATATAATCTCTTAGACTTTCTAAAACATCATCAGCTGGAACAAAATACTTTGGAAAATGCCCAGCAATTTTGCTTAAAGACATAAATCCTCCTTATAAGGATAGTTAATTGATAAATTATTAAGAGTTTGCTCTTGTATTAATTATTTGAGAAATACAAGAAAAGAAATGTGAGATAGCTGAAACAAACGAACCTCCACGGATTGTTCCGTGTTTCGAGGAAATTTGATTCGCATTTAAGGTGGCCATTCTCATAAGAACAAAAATATAAAAAAAACATTAATTATTGCTTTAAATATTGACACCAATAAATCGATGTAATAATTATTACTACAAAATTCTTTCTAATTAATTACAAATTAATAGAAAATTGAATTTTTTTTAACTTTTTTTTCAAAAAATGTTTTAAAATTAAAGTAAATTGAATTAAATTTGAAATTATTAAGAAATTAAAATAATCGAAAGGAGTTAAAATGGCTAAGAAAGGTGTATTGTTACATCAACAAAGAACCAAAATTGGAATTCAACATACAGGACTTTTTGGAATAATGGTGATTGTTCTTTTTATGTTTTTCCAATTTAGCGTTATTCCATGGGGAGTATCCCAATTCGTGGTTTCGTTGTTCAAACCATCTGGTGAAAAATTAGAGAAAATGGGTTTTGTTAAGTTCGAAGGATTAGTTTATGCATCAGTCTCGAAAGATAAAGAAGCACTTTTGAAAGGTAAAGATGCCAAAGTATCCAAGGATGCTATCAATAAAGAATATATTTTCGACTTTACATTTATAGAAAGAACAATGGACCGTGACGGTTATGTTAAAAGTTCTGGTGAATTCTATGCAAGAAGCGAAATCTTAGGTGAAAATGCAATTATTTTGGAACCTTGGATTGGTTTTTCTATTCTGGCATTGGATTTAGCTTTGGTGATTGCAGTTTTCGTGACGATTCTATTACCATCAAGACTAGGATTGTTTGCATTGCTCTTTGACAGGCAAATTGATGATACCAAAGTAAAAATCAGGTTACAAACAGGTTTTTCAGATCAAATTGTCGATTTGCTAACTTTAACTGATGACAAATTGGCAGAAAAAGATTTTGATGAAGTTAAATCTGCCTTCAAATTGGTTTGGAACAGAACAATGGCCGAAGATATGGAAGGTAATTTTAAACAAGCAAAATTTGAAGACTTCTTCTTTGATGATATAAATATTGTTGAATTTAGAAATAATACATTATATTCCCGTATCAAAGAATTCTTCTCCGACTTCTTGGTTAAGGAAATATTGGATACTAAAAATGCTTTGTTATGGAGAAGAAACCACTTCTCGATTATGAAAGGCTTAAGGTTATATATGTCGCACCATATTACAGAAAAGTATCAGAATCTCGTAACAGGTCTTGCATACGGTGGAGCTGCATTCCTTATCGTTGCTGTTGGTATTCGTGGTCTTAAATTTATCCCAGCTGCAAAACCATCATTCATTTTACTAGCAATTTTCTTGGAATTTACCATGCTTTCGCTTTTGGCGTTTACTCTTATCTATACAGAGGAAGAAGAACGTATGGACAAGATGTTGAAGAAAATGGAAGATGCCAATCGCTCCCAGTTGGAAGCTTTGCGCGGACAACAAACAGATATTCACCAGTTAGCAAATGCTTTAGTAGGACAAACTGCTGAAATTATTAAATCAAGAGTAGAAAAATCAATAGAGCAATATATGACCAGTGGCGATAAAGTTCAACAAGTTATTGCCACAGAAATTGCCAAGAAAATTATTTTTGGTTTACGCGAATCAGACGATAATAAATAATAAACATTAACTATCTAAAATTAATTATCTAAACTGCCCTTATTATTGGGCAGTTTTTTTTATTTTTTTTGTCCCAAATTTAATTTATGAGTGTAATTAATATAAAGAGAAAATCAAATAATGTTATTTTGAAATTTATTTTTACTAATTCGTTCAATAATTAAACAAAGGTGTATTATGAAAAAGTTATCTCAATTCTCTACTAAACTAATAATAGTTCTATTAGGGGTATTGTTTTCCTTGAATTTAGTTCAAGCACAACGTAACGATTTCTTCTACGCAAAATACGATGGTCAAGGTCAAGTATATTTCCAGTGGTTTTTTGATAATAGAAAAGATGTGATTGAATCATTCATAATTTACAAAGCCGAAGGAGCATATAAAGAATTCCAAGAAAATACATTTTTTCAATTTAAAAAACTTTCTGTCAATGAAGTAAAAGAAGAAAAAAATGGAATGTACAATTACGTCGCCGAAGATAAGTTAAAGGCTGAAGAATATTCCTATGCTCTCTTTATATTTCTTAAAGATGGCAGTGTAGTGCAATCACTCCCATTCATTGTTTTCAATAATTTCGAACCACCTCAAAAAGGAATCTATTTCGCAAGTGAACCAGTTAGGTTTGCATTCTTGAATAAAGAATATAAATACGAAGCAAAAGCAGTAACTTATCCCGAAGAAAACTTGGAACTTGTTTATAAGTTGATGAAAGGCCCAGAAGGGATGAAAATAGATAACAACACTGGGGTGATAACATGGACACCTACAAAGAAGTATAACAGCTTATTTGTTAGTATTGCTGCTTATGTTAAGAATAACTCGAAAATGATTGCCTATCAGGATTTTGAAATTTACATTTACAATTGCGAGAACCCAATAATTTTATCAGGAAAAATCACCGATAAAAACGATAAACCTGTAGAATATGGCTATATAAACATTTTCCCAACTAATTCTCCTAATTCAAACAAACCTGTGGATTCTCGCCAATACGGGAGTGAAGTAATTGGTGGAGAATACAAAATCGAGGCTGATGCTGAGTCCTACTTTATGATTTTCTATGATATGATGGGCAGAGCTTTTATCTATAAAAATGCAAAAAATGTTGAAAATGCCGATAAAATTGTTCTGAAATGTGGCGAGAACCAAGAAATAAATTGGAAAATAGAGAGTTTGAGCAATAATTATTATTCTGTTTCGGGTAAGGTGCTGGACGAAAATGGTAATCCCGTTCCGTATTTCCCTGTAATATTCGAATCAGTTCCTAATGGCGAAGTGAACGTGCCAGAAAATTATTTCGCTTTCAACACAATGACAGACGAAAATGGATACTACGAAGCAAAATTGCCAGAAGATTATAAATTTATTGCTTTTATCCACATAGATAAAGCAGTAGGTATGAAAAATATGCCGATGATTTTATTCTACAATCAAACCTTTAAGCGCGAAGAAGCAACTATTATAACAGCTGACAGAGATTATACTGGAATAGACTTCAAATTCATGAAAAATCCAGATTTCAAGTTCTTTGTTGTAAAAGGTAAAGTTACAGATATTGATAATAAACCAATACCTGAAGCAATGGTTAGTTTCGAAGGTTTTAACGACAAAACGAATAAAGATGGTTATTACCACTACTACGAAGCAGTTTATACAGATAAGAATGGTGAATACAAAATTGAATTGCCAGATATGTTCAAATATGTTGCCTATGCAATTAATATGAATGGTATAGATAAAAACCGTGATTACAGAGCTTTGTTCTACAAGCAAACATATTTGCGTGAGAAAGCTACAATTATTACTGTAGATAAAGATTTAACCGGTATAGACTTTAAATTCGATGGTTCTAATGTTCCTCCAACTTACCAAAGTGCAATTGTCGGAAAAGTGTTAAATTACGAAGGTAATCCAATTCAGTATGCATTTGTTGAAGCTATCAGATTGGACAACGATGATATTGATTATGCTGAAAAATCACATTTTGCCTATACTGACGCAAATGGATTTTATGCATTCAAAGGCTTGAAAGAAGGTAAGTATGTTGTGTTTGCTTCTACTCAAAAGAGTACAGAGTTTTCTTGTGGATACTACGTTGCAAATGCTGATGCAACAATCAGTTTCGACGACGCAACAAGAATTGAATTAGATGGCAAAAACATAGTTGAAAATATTGTTATACAATTGCCAAAATTCGAAATCAAACAAGGCGGCGGTATTATCAAAGGTGAAATCTATAACGAACGCAACTTTGACGAAGCAAACAAATCCGCAAATGCAATATCATCAGCTAAATTGTACTTAAGAGAAAATAAAAATGCTTTAGTTAACTTTAACGAAAGTAATGCTAATGGTTCATTTGTTATTACAGGTGTCCCAACTGGCGAATTTACATTCACAATAGAAAAAGCAGGATTTCAGAAATTTGAAAAAACTATTACAGTTGATGAAAAGAATATAACAGATTTAGGATTGATTATGTTAATCCCAGCTATGGGTACATCTGTTGAGGATCCATCACAGATCAATAGTTTAGTATATCCAAATCCTTCTTCATCTGAGTTGTTATTCCAGTTTACTTCGGTAAATAATATAAATAGCATTGCGATTATCAATCAAGATGGCAAGTTAATCAGAAATGAATCGGTTAACTTAACTGCTGGATTTAACAATCTTAAACTAAATGTTTCCACATTATCAAGTGGTAAATATTTTATTGTAATTGAAGACGGCAATAAAAACTATGCAATACCATTTATTGTAAATAAATAGATTAGCATTATCACCTCGAACAAACTCCTGGCTTACCTCCATTGGTCAGGAGTTTTATTTTTTTATAGTTAGCATTATTATCTGAATTCTTCGATAATAATAAATAGTAATCTTAACTGGCATTTTTGTAATTTTGTAATTCTATAAATCATAACAAAATGGAAAATAATTCTATTAAAAACTACGCTCCAAAAGAAATTGAAGGTAAGTGGTATTCGAATTGGATAGAAAACAAAATATTCGATACATTCGACGAATCGGATAATCCTGCTTATAGCATATTGATGCCACCACCAAATGTTACTGGTATTTTGCACTTCGGGCATGTTCTGAATATCACAATACAAGATGTTTACATTAGATGGAAACGAATGCTTAAGTATGAATCATGCTGGTTCCCCGGTACCGACCACGCTGGAATTGCAACTCAAACCAGGGTAGAAAAAGAATTAAAAAATCAGGGTTTAACTCGTTACGATTTGGGAAGGGATAAGTTCGTTGAGAAAGTGTGGGACTGGCGTAATGAGTATGGTTCGATTATTTTCGAACAAATGAGAAAATTAGGTATTTCGCCAGATTGGAACCGTACCTTATTCACGATGGACCAAAGTGCCAGTAATGCCGTGAGAGATGTATTTATCAAGTTGTTTGATGAAGGTTTGATTTACAAAGGAAAGAAAATAATCAATTGGTCTCCTTTGGCACAAACAGCATTGTCGGACGAGGAAGTGGAATACAAAGAGGTGAAAGAACACCTTTACACAATGAAATATATTCTAGAAGGTTCAGATGACTATTTATCTGTTGCAACTGTACGTCCCGAAACTATTTTTGGGGATGTTGCAGTAGCAGTCAACCCAACCGACGAACGATATCAACATTTGATTGGTAAAAATGTAATTGTTCCACTTGTTGGCCGCTTACTACCAATAATTGCAGATGATTATGCAGATCCAACATTTGGTACTGGTTGTGTAAAAATTACCCCAGCTCACGATCCTAATGATTTTCTGGTTGGCGAGCGGCACAATTTGCCACAATTGAATTCAATTAACCCTGATGGCACTCTGAACGAAATAACAGGTGAATTCAATGGCTTAGATCGGTTTGTTGCCCGAAAACAAATAATTAAGAAGCTTGAAGAATTGGAATTAATCGATAAAATTGAAGACTACGTTCATAATGTTGGTTATTCGCAACGAGGTGGAGAGCCCGTAGAACCCTACTTAAGCGATCAATGGTTTGTTAATATGAAACCTTTAGCCGAAGAAGCGTTGAAAGTTGTTCAAAATGGAGAAATAAAATTCTATCCAAATCACTGGGTGAAAACCTATGAACATTGGATGACTAATATAAGGGACTGGTGCATTTCCCGTCAACTATGGTGGGGCCATCGAATTCCAGTATATTATACATCAGATGGTAAATACACCGCTGCTCGATCCGAGAATGAAGCAAGAGAAAAATTGAACTTAAGTGAAGACGTTATCCTTACCCAGGATTCAGACGTTTTAGATACATGGTTTTCTTCCTGGTTGTGGCCATTAACCACAATGCAGTGGGAGATGGACCAAGGATACAATAAAACTATGTCGAAATTCTTACCAACTGATTTGCTTGTTACTGCTCCGGATATAATATTTTTCTGGGTTGCTCGGATGATAATAGCTTCCCTGAAATTTGCTGGTACAATTCCATTCAAGGATGTATATTTTACATCAACAATTCGTGATGGAAAGGGAAGAAAACTCTCAAAGTCACTAGGCAATTCGCCCGATCCTTTGAATATTATTGACAAGTATGGTTCGGATGCAATTAGATTTACTACATTGTATCTTTCTCCTTTGGGACAAGATATCCGCTTGGATGTTGATGTAGCATCCCAGGATGTACCTTCAATGGAAATTGGCCGTAACTTTGCTAATAAAATTTGGAATGCTGCTCGCTTTTTGCAGATGAAATTCGACTCAATCCAAAATAATCAAATTAAATTAGATTTCGATGTAAAAAACTTAACTTCTGCTGATAAATGGATATTATCCAGGTTAAACAATGATATTCAAAAAATCAATGAATCATTATCTAACTATCGACTGAATGATTTTGCTAAGTTGTTGTACGATTTTATTTGGAAAGACTTCTGTGATTGGTATGTCGAAATTGTAAAAATTCGCTTCAATCAGAGCAACAGCGATTCTGAAAAGTTAGAATTAATAAACTTTGCTTTTTATATATTCGAAAAAATCTTGAAAGTTTTACACCCATTAATGCCATTTATTACCGAAGAACTTTGGCATAACTTGTTTGATAAATCGGAACGGGATAGTATAAGCAAAAACGAATTCCCAACTTACAATCCAAATCATAGTTTTGAAAAAATCGAAACAGACTTCCTGTTAATTCAATTAGTTGTAGATGAAATCCGAAGTTTGCGAGCTAGTATGGTAATTCCAAATAGTACCAAACTGCCTATCTATATTCGCGTTCAAGACGAAGATTTAAGCAAGATTTTTACAGAAAATCAATCAGCTTTGGAAAATTTGGCTAAATCAAGTAATTTTTCGGTCAATTCAAATGAAATTCCTACTAAATCGGTTACAAGCGTGGTACGCAATATTGAAATATTTATCGAATTGGATCAGAATTTTGATATTAATCAGGAATTATCACGATTGAAAAAAGAAGAAGTTCGATTAATAAATAATATTGGAGGAACAGAAAAGAAATTGTCCAATGAAAAATTTGTTCAAAACGCCGATCCCAAAGTGGTTTCCTACGAACGTGAGAAATTGGACAACATGCGTAGTTCATTGCAAAAAGTCAAGTTAAATATAACAAATCTTGAAAAATTAATTTAAACCAATAAGCAAATTGAAATTATGAAAAAATCTTTAAATAAAATATTAATAAAAGGACTGAAATTCCATTCTCACCATGGAGTTAAACCAGAGGAAAAAGCAATTGGTGGGACTTACGAAGTTGATGTTGAACTTTTTTATGATGCTACAGATGCTATAATAAAGGATGACTTATCTTATGCTTTGAATTACGAAGAAATTCTCTTTGATATTACTGATATTATGCAAAGTGAACCATTTGATTTAATCGAAACATTAACATTTGAAATTCTAAACCACTTAATGGATAAATATCCAATCATCGAGAAGGTAACTCTTAAAGTTCGTAAATATAATATTCCTTTCAAAGGATTGATGGACTATATTGAGACAGAACAAACTTTCGAAAGAATTCAGAAAAATTAGGTAATTATGTTCGAGCAGTCTAATCATATTACCAAAGCCCATAGGGTAGTATTATCGATTGGCTCGAATGTTGGGGACTTAAAACGAAATATTGAACAAACGCTCGACTTGCTTTCTGCTACGGATGTTCTGTGCGATATTCACAAATCATCATTTTATTTAACAGAACCTTATGGTTATACGACGGATTACTGGTTTATGAATATTTCGGTGAATGCCAAAACGGAATTAGATCCGTTTTCGTTGCTATTTTTCTTGAAATCCATAGAATATCAGTTTGGAAGGGAGAAAAGTGATGAAATTACTGATAGAATAATAGATATTGATATTTTGTTTTACGATAAAATCTCAATTAATTCAA
Organism: uncultured Chloroherpeton sp.; assembly: GCA_964405755.1. GTDB lineage: Bacteria > Bacteroidota > Ignavibacteria > Kapaibacteriales > UBA2268 > GWF2-33-9. Next base: position 18,379 of record CAYOPF010000012.1, on the reverse strand, counting down.
AATACTTAACATTACCACATCCAAGGTTGCACAATAGGAACTTTATGCTTTTACCCACAAACGAAATTCTACCTAACCTAATTCATCCAACTTTGAATAAAACTATTGAAATTTTGTTGAATGATTGTGAAGATACTTTACGAGTAATTAAGCAATGAATTTTAACGATAAGAAAACCGATATTCTTCAGAAGACAGACATTGTTCAGCTAATTGGCGAGAGTATCCGACTTTATAGACGGGGAGCAAATTACATTGGATTATGTCCATTCCATGACGAAAAAACACCATCTTTTACAGTATCCCCCGACAAGCAATTCTATAAATGCTTTGGTTGTGGAAAAAGCGGTAATGCTATTACATTTGTAATGGAACACAATGGACTGAGCTTTATGGAAGCAATGAAATTGCTTGCAGGCAAAGCAGGTATCCCGCTTGAATTCGAAAAACAAGATGAGAATCAAGTAACTAAGCAATCCGAGTTGCTTGCTGCAATGGAAGCAGCAACATCATTCTTTTCGGTACAATTAAACACAAAAGAAGGGGAAAGATGCCGAGATTATTTTAATAATCGTGGATTTGACGATAAAATTATAAAGAATTTCAAGTTAGGGTATTCTCCCGATTCATTCGATAAATTGATTAAATATATCAAAAAGAATGGTATCTCTGAAGAAATTGCTTTAGAATGTGGGTTGCTCGTAAAAAACGAAAATGGAAAAGTATTCGACCGATTTCGCAACCGTGCAATGTTTCCAATACAGGATATTTTTGGTAGAACTATTGCATTTGGTGCTCGTTTATTGGATGATGACAAAAACCAAGCAAAATATATTAATAGCCCACAAACTACTTTGTATGATAAAAGCAGAGTATTATATGGACTCTATCAAGCAAAAAACGCTATAATGCAGCAAGATAGGACAATTATTACAGAAGGTTATGCAGATGTAATCACAATGCATACCTTTGGATTTAAGAACACTGTATCATCAAGTGGTACAGCTTTGACCGATTTACAACTATCAAAGCTTGCACATTATAGTAAAAGATTATTATTATTGTTTGATGGTGATGATGCAGGTATTAAAGCTGCTGAACGTGCTTTGGCATTAGCTTTGCAGAATAATTTTGAAGTAGATATTTTGGTTTTGCCCGATGGTAATGATCCAGATAGTTTTCTTAGGAAGTTTGGACATTTGGAATTAATCAAATTAATTGAGAATCAAGATAATGGTTTCCTTAATTTTCTGATAAATATTCATTTTAAGAATAAGAAATTATCTGCATCTGCCAAAACTATTGCGATTAATGGGATTTTGAAAATAATTGCAGTAGTTCCCGATGAATTGAATCGGAATTTTCTAATTGATGAACTAGCATCAAAATTGGGATTCGACAATGTGCAAGTTAACACTCTTCGTTCCAATATTAAAAAGTTTGTAGGAAAGAAAATTGTCAACTATCCTTCCGAAGATAATACTAAAGAACAAATAAAAACAAATAAAAATGTTAGTTTCGAGGATGAATGTCGTCGATTAATCAAACAATTCACCAAGTCTGAATATGCATATTTTAGATTTATATTTACAAATGCTGATACCTATAGTTTAAATTATAGAACAATTCAAATCGATAAGTTTTTAATAAATGAAGTGAGTAAACGGCTGCAAATTAACTTACGTAATTATGAGAATTATAGTGATTTGTTGAATGATTTGGATAATCCTGAATTTAATCCTCATTTGAGGAATATCATCAGAACGCTATCTTTGGATAATCTTAAAAGCTCGGAAAATTGGCATAAATTCAACAAAAGCGAAATTGAACTAAATATCAACTATAAATTCAAAATACTCACACTTAATTTAGAAAAGGATTTCGTTGAGAACAAGTTGAAACAAATTACTCAAAAAGTAAAAAGTTTGAGCGATGACGTGGAAAAATTAGCACTTATGGAATCATATAAAGTATTTTCTGAACGAAAAGAAGAGTTGATAAATATACTTTCTGAAATCTAAATATCTTGAGACAACTATATTAGTTGCTCGTTATTTTGACTATCAGATTTTCGTTTAACTAACCTAATTATGAGTAATACGACAGAAATAATCCAACCGATCGGATAGGGGAGTATTAAAATTCCCCACCACCAGGACAGGTTTGAAATTCCTCCGAAACCACCTAGAGAGGATAGATAAAACATAAAAACGACCCCTATTAATATCATTGCAAATGTTGCTAAGAATATTTTCCAATGCTTGTCCTTCAAAATAAATGTAGAAACAGAAATTAATAATGAGCCAAGAGCAATAACAACCGAGCCTTCCAGTGGGTCTAGTACACCTATTAGAAATGCAATAATTCCTATGATGTATGTAATTCGAAGTAATTGATATTTTGTTTTCATACAAAGAAATATTAATTAATAAAGATTTTTTGTACCAACGTTTGTATAGTTGAGAAATTGTTTGTTCCTGAATATAGAAAAATTATGCAATACTGCAAATAGGTCTATATATAGATATTAATAACAAACTATCATTAAATGTTGTTTAACAATGATATTTATCATACAACCCTACACCCTTCAGGATTTGTTCTTTATACTTTTCGAACCGCTCCAATCTTGTTTTAGATTGTTTTGGTTGAGAAAAGTATATTATATAACCTCTTTGTCTTCCTGGTGTAAGTTTGTAAAAAGCTTCTTTAAAATTTTGATCTTTATCGAACGACACCATCAACTCTTCGGGAATTGATTCAGGATTTTTCGAGTATTGAAAAGTCTGTCCACTTTTTTCTATATCGATAGCTTCGGCAATGTAGGATTTTAGAACATTTTCAATTTTTTTAATTCCATTCACACTTGTGAATTTTATCAATCTGTCGGACTGTAGGTTGCCCTGTTGCTGTAATATTATATTTTCATCTTTCAGTAACACACCTTTGAAAAAACTAATGTTTGCAGAATTCTTTAAAGCATTTACCGAAACAACATTTTTGCCATTCAAGGTATAAACCGGCACACCCCATTTCATTTCCTCCTTCAAACCAGTTTCCAATACTATTTGCCTGAGCAACTTTATTTCCTCGATCCAGCTCATCACCTTACATTGTGGAGTTCCTCCAAATTTGCATCGCATGCAACCTTGGGATAGATAATTCTCTATATTTTTCGTCATTGATGCCTCACTTCTTCTTGATTTAAACTAATCATTCAATGAAATAAGATTTTAATGAAAAAAAAGGGATAAGTTTTATAACAACTCATCCCTTTTGAATAAAGTCTTTTATAAATTAAGTGCCAGCATTGTAGTCGTTAATGTAAGCAATCTGTTCTGGGGTTAGAACATCTAGTTGCTTCTTCATCATCTCAATTTTGGTTTGAGCAACAAATTCATCTTGATCTTCAGGAATATCCATAACTTCAACAGGGATTTTCTCACCAGATTTGTGGAGGGTTACTAAAGATAAATGAGCCATAAACTGGTTAGCAAATGACATATCCATTACTTCCGATGGGTGGCCCTCGGCAGCAGCAAGGTTAATCAATCGTCCTTGTGCAAGAAGATAAACCCTGTTGCCATTCTTTAAAGTATATTCCTCACAATTTGGTCTTATAGTCCTTTTACTTACTGATACTTCTTCTAATTCAGGGATATTTATTTCAGCATCATAATGTCCAGTATTGCATACTATTGCTCCATCTTTCATTTTTTCGAAATGCCACTTACGAATAATGTCCTTAACACCAGTTGCTGTTACGAAAATATCGCCTACTTCAGCTGCTTCTTCCATAGTCATAACTTCATGACCTTCCAGGATACCTTTCAAAGCGGCTGTTGCTTTCACTTCGGTAATAATAGTATTTGCACCAAATCCCTTTGCTCTTTTAGCAACGCCAGAACCACAATGTCCGTGACCACATACAACAAAATTCTTACCAGCTATCAAGACTGATGTAGCACGAATTATTCCATCAATTGTGGATTGACCTGTTCCATAAACATTATCGAAATCCCATTTTGTTTCTGCATCATTAACTGCATATACTGGATAGAGCAATTGTCCTGCAGCCTGACGTGAACGAAGACGATGTACGCCAGTAGTGGTTTCTTCGGAACCTCCGATAATGAGCGTCTTTGCCATATCTGGATACTTTTCGTGTACAGTATCGATGAGATCGCATCCGTCATCTAATGTTAAATGAGGATTACCATCAATAGTTCGCTCGATGCACCAATAGAAATCGTCTTTATTATCATACCATGCAAAAATTTTGATATCCTCTTCTGCTAAAGCAGCTGCAACTGCGTCATTGGTGGAAAGTGGGTTGCAACCAGACCATAGAACTTCTGCTCCGCATTCCTTTAGGGTTCTTATAAGCACCGCTGTTTCTTTGGTTACATGCAAACAACCAGCAATTGTATATCCCTGGAAAGGCTTGGTTTTGCTATATTTTTCGCGGAGTCCCATTAATACAGGCATACGGGACTCTGCCCAATCGATAAGAAGTCTGCCTTCTGGGGCTAAAGACAAGTTGCGAACACAATATTGTCCGGCTTTTTCATCCAATTTTTCGGTAGTCTTAAGACCATTATTATTTTCAGACATTTTTTAACCTAATTTGTTTAACTAAAATTCTTTTTAAATACATCAACTAAATCTAATTTTTCCCATGGAAATTCATTTCGTCCAAAATGACCATAACTCGCCGTTTTTCGATAAATCGGCTTACGCAAGTCGAACTTTTCAATTATGCCTCGTGGTGTTAAATCAATATTATTTATAATATAACGCCCTAATTCGATATCTAAATCCCTGTTATTTCTATTGGTTTGTACAAAAACAGAAATTGGTTGGGTAATACCAATTGCATAGGATAATTGAATCATACATTCTTCCGTAATACCAGAAGCTACAATATTTTTGGCAATGTGGCGGGCAGCATAAGCGGCAGAACGGTCAACTTTTGTTGGATCTTTACCCGAAAATGCACCACCACCGTGGGGTGCTTTACCACCATAAGTATCCACGATAATCTTCCTTCCAGTAAGACCGGTATCCCCATGAGGACCACCAATTACAAAACTTCCTGTAGGATTGACAAATACCTTTGTTTCGCTGTCTAAAAGTTCTTTTGGAATAACCTCGTTTATTACATATTTAATTATATCGTCTTTTATTTGGGATTGAGGAATGCCGGCTGCATGTTGAGTAGAGACAACTATAGTGTCAACTCTCTGTATTTTGTTATTTTCATCGTATTCCAAGGTAACTTGCGATTTTGCATCGGGTTTTAAATAAGGCATTTTGTTAGAATTCTTTCTGATATCGGCCAATTTATGGACTAATTTGTGGGCATAGCTAATAGCAGCAGGCATTAATTCAGGTGTTTCATTAATAGCATAGCCAAACATCATTCCCTGGTCGCCAGCACCACCAACATCGACCCCCATTTTAATGTCGGGAGATTGTTGATTTATTGTATTAAGAATTGCAACTGAGTCGGCATCAAATCTCAAACCCGGTTCTGTATATCCAATGTCGCGGATAACATTGCGGACAAGAACTTGCAAATCCACATATGTATTTGTTGTAATTTCGCCACCAACCATTATCATTCCAGTGGTTGCAAAACATTCACAAGCAACTCGGCTAAATGGGTCGCCAGCAAGCATGGCATCAAGAACTGCATCCGAAACCTGGTCGCAAATCTTGTCGGGATGTCCTTCGGATACGGACTCCGAAGTAAACAGATAATTCTTACTCATATTTCATTTCCTATAATTCTTTATTTTTCGTCATTTTTGAATAATCTAAAGTGCTCGAATCTCCAACGTTTAATTTTTGGAATAAACCGTTCACATAAGCATCGTTACCGATAATGGATTCGTCCAGCAATGAATTATAAACTTGTGCACTATAACTAACGATTGAATTTTTTATTATTGTATCTTTTACAACAGCTTCATCGGCAATCGAAGCATATGGGCCCACAATTGAATTCTCGACTTTTGCTTTACCCGAAATATAGCTTGGAGGGATAATTACTGAACCATCAAGCGTAACTTGAGTATTGATTTTATTTAATAAAAATTGGTTAGTTGACAGAAGTGTTTCGGGTTTACCACAGTCGTACCAGCCTTCTACATCAAAAGTATCAAAATACTCGCCGTTTTCGATCATTATTTGCAAAGCATCAGTTAGCTGAAATTCCCCGCGTGTTCTTATATTGTTATCAATTAATAGGTCGAGGGCTTGATTCAAGGAATCCGAATTTTGTATATAATAAATACCTACAATTGCAGAATTGGAAATTGGTTGTTCGGGCTTTTCAATCAATTTTTCGATTTTACCTTCACTATTCTTAATCACAACACCAAAACGCCGAGGGTCCGAAACTTCCTTTACTCCCAGAGAATTGCAGTGATGATTATAAACAAAAGATAAATCAACATCGAATATAGTATCCCCAAGAATAATTAGCAGTGGTTCGTTTGAAAAGCTTTTACGAGCAGTCCAAATTGCATGCCCTAATCCCAAAGTTTCTTCTTGATGTACAAACCTGACATCCAAACCGGGATATTTTTTATAAACAAAGTCCATAACCCTATCGCCCATATATCCAGTGATAATGGTTGCTTTGTTAATTCCAATATTAATAAGAGACTCGATTATATGTGCCAAAATTGGTTTGCCTGCAACATTCAAAAGTACCTTTGGAGTTGTGAAAGTGTGTGGTCTCAGTCTTGTACCAATTCCAGCAACAGGAATTATTGCTCGCATATTTTTTAAGTTATTAGAGATTACAAAATTACGAATAAATATCCTTTTAATAAATTTATTTTTTCTTAATAATCAATTAATTCTAGAAGGGTATTTTTGTAGAAAAAGAATATAAAAATTGGAAAATCAAAACAAACAAATTAATTTCCCGTTATTTGTAAAACTATTAGTATTATCAGGTATTTTAATTTCTGTAATCATTGTCATTTCTCTTTTGTCTAGTTTCTCCTACGATAAGCTATCAGGCAAAGACCGATTTAGTAGAATGATATTCAAATATAAAGAAATTAGTAAAGAACTAGCCTCGATGGAGCACCGACGCAGAGATGATATCGCTTTATATTTCAAAAAAGATACGAAAAATATCAATAAATACCTAGAATTTATCGATTCGATTGCTAACATAACAAACTTGGCAGATGAGAAAAAAGTATTTTCTGTTGAATATTCTGACTATAAGAAGAACATATCTTCTTTTATATATAATATTAAAAAAATTGGTTTAACCGAAAATGATGGAATAGAAGGAATATTCAGGAAAAACATTCACAACATTGAAAGATTTCTATATAAAGTCGAAGATTTTGAAGCAATTTCATTCTTGTTGCAGGCGAGAAGAAGCGAGAAAGATTATATGATGCGGCATCGAGACGAGTATATCGAGAAGGTGAATCAGAACATAAATAAATTGAGGAACAGACTATACACTAAATACAGAAATGTTGACTCCGCTATAATTTATGTTGATAATTATTCAAAAAGTTTTAAAGATTATCTAGAAGCATTTAATAATTTGCGTTTTTCATATCTATCTATCAAGCAAAATGAATACAATCTTGACAGAATATTTGACTTAAAATTTGCTGTATTGGAACGACAAGCACAAACCGCACAAAATATCGTTAATCCACTAATGATAATCTCAATTATATTGGGCGTTATTCTCACTTTCATATATGCAAGAACAATAACCAAACCGGTCGTTGAGTTGCAGAAAGCTACCCTTCAGGTTGCAAAGGGCGATTTGAAAGTTAAATTATCAATGAAATCAGATGATGAATTTTCACAATTAGCTAACTTCTTCAACAATATGGTGCAAAGTATTGAGCAAAATAATCGTCATATACTCCAGCAAAACAAAGATTTAACCGATATAAACGAAGAACTGAAAACTCTAAATGCCACGAAGGATAAGTTGTTTTCGATAATTGCCCACGACCTTAAAAATCCACTGTCCTCATTCAAAGCGGCAATTGAATATTTACATAAAGATTATTATAGTTTTACCGATGAAGAAAAATTAGAACTGCTTCATGAAATTAACCAATCAGCAGTTTCTGTTTATGAATTACTGGAGAATTTGCTGCAATGGTCGTTATCCCAAAGAAATAAAACACCGTTTAATCCTGTTTTCTTCGATTTCAAGAGAGTAGTCGATTCTACTATTTCTCAACTATTTTTACAAGCTAAAAACAAAAAAATTAAAATCAACAGCAATATTCAAGAACCATCCCAAGCTACAGGCGATGTTAATTTAATTACGATTGTAGTAAGAAACTTACTCAGTAATGCGATAAAATTTACAAGAGAAGGGGGATCGATTCACATAAATGGAAACATTAATACGGAAGCAAATCATTACCTTGTAGCTATAAAGGATAATGGAATCGGTATCCCTCAAGATAAATTGTCAAAACTTTTCAGAATAGATACAAGCAGTTCCACCAAAGGCACTCATAACGAATCTGGGACAGGTTTAGGTTTGATAATTTGCAAGGAATATATCGAAAAAAATAATGGTAAAATTTGGGCAGAAAGTGAATTGGAGATAGGAACAACCTTTTACTTTACAATTCCGTTAGATTAAGAGTTATTTAAAATCTTTCCAATTTGATTTCGTCAAATCATATTGTTCTTATACAATTGATTGGGGGTGTGCTGGATTCGACGGGGTGAAGGATGTTGTTTGTGGCATACCGAGCTTGGCTGGTGGTGCTCGTTAATAAAATCAGTCAATTATAAATGCCAACGAAAACTACGCTTTAGCTGCCTAAAAAAAACGGCAACTAACATCCACCAATTTCATTCCGGTTTGGAATTGATAGGGTGTCGCAACTAATCGGATAGTTCAAGTTCTTGGTTTGGGAAATTGAGCGAAAACAAACAAACCACAGGATACAAAAGCCCGTTTATCGGCTAGTTGTATCTTAAATCAATAGGTAAACTAAGTATGTAGAAGCGGCAATTGAACCACTTCGGACCCGGGTTCAACTCCCGGCACCTCCACAAAATTGTATTGTACTTCTTATCTTTTAAAGTATTCACTCAAATTCATTCAAAAAACTTAAAAAGTTTTCTAATTCTTCCTCACCTTAAATAAACTCTCTAATTATTCAAAGATGACAAGATTTTTAGTTTACCTCATATATAGTATTAGTGAATTTAGTTCGAAGTTTCTATCTTCTAAATTTATTTAATTCATTTTCCCAAAATGTTGCTATTTCGGTTTGTCCGGTATTTTTGGAATATATTATCATATTTTGAATTTGCGATTGGACAATTTCAATAATTCCTTTGTTTAAAATATTTGTATAGCTATTTTTAATAGATGCTAATTTTGTTAAGTCTAATTTTGCAATAGATAAATCCTGGACTGGAGTGTTTTTTGGAAGTATCTTCATTGCAAATCCCATTGGCACTACTTCATATTGATTATAAAATTCTGGATCGGTTAAATAAGAATCAATAGTTACGTAAATGGGTCGTTCATTCCAGTTTTTCTCGATAATCGATTTATGTAAATTTAAATATTTCGATTGAATATCGTTGGGATTGTATGGTTGTTCGGATTCGAATAGTTCCAGAATCGACTCGTAGTTTTGGAACTCAAACTTACTTTTTTCATATAATTTTGGATAATCTTTGCTAAATTGCTTTGGATACCAAGTTCTGCGCAGCAATTCCTTTTCGAATATTACTATATCTGTTCTTTGCTTATCAATCTTCTGAAGATACAGAAATGGACCAACAAAATAGTCCCATTGGGCTGAAATTACTATTGCATCTTTTTCGATGTTATTAAGTAAATTTTTACAATATTCCTGAACGGCACAATCATTTGAACGGTTAGTTTCTGCTATGTTAAAAACCAAGTTTAATAATGGAATAATCAATAAATACGGTAAAAATTTCGGATATTTTTTAACAAAAAATGCAATTCCTACGGACATAAACAACGCAAATACTGCGAATGGTGTTACAAAATAATTCTCTATATCAAATATAGAATAATTCATCGAATATAGTACTGTTAAAACAATGATTAATGTTAGGAAAATTGCCATAATCCTATTCTTAAATGATACCCACAAACCAATTATTATGAAAATAATTCCAACAAATCCGAACTGATAGGGAATCAGCCCAAAGAAGTTACCCAAATTCTTGCCAGCCACACTGTCGTCCGAAAACATCCACACCTGATATTGCTTACCGGACAAATGATATAGAAATTTATCGAAACTACGGTGAACCCAGCCCCAATTGATTTCAGGAAGCATAGCAGACCTAATGGGCAAATATAAATAAATTGATAGGGGTATTAATACAAATAATGCTAATATTGCCAGCTGAGGTAACTTATGTTTTTCAACTGAAAATTTATAATCACTATTGATAAAATACAACCAGAACAAGGCAGGAGCGATCCATACTGCAATTAAGTGGTTTGTTAGCATCAATCCCCAAATGAAAGCCAAGAGATACCACAATTTTTTTGTATCGGAATGGAGATTGAAATAAATTTTTAATGTTAAGTACAGAAAAATATTAAATAATAACAGTTGTAAGGAATATACCTCATAGGAATTAGCCTGCTGCCATATTGTTAATGCACTAATGTAGGTTAGGGAAGAAATAAAAGATATTAAATTTATCTGAGGCTGCTGAAGATTCAAATTTCTAATTTCAATTTCATTTTTTACTTTTTTACTTTTTTTATTTTCTACGAGAACTTTGATGTAAGAAAATTTACTTAGCAATAATTGAATCACAAAGAACAGAACAACGCTTGATAAAGAAACATACATTGCCGATAAAAGGTTCATCTGTACAATTTTGGAAAATGGCAATGGAATTAATGACCACATATATCCTAATATAGTAAATAGGGGATAACCAGTAGGATGGCTTATACCAAGCAGAATGGAGGATGCAGCAAGTTCCCCATTATCAGTAAAAGTAACAAATTGATTAATCGTCAATGCATAAAAAATGAAGCTAATCAAGAAAAGTATAATTGAAGTAAGCCTTATGTTTTCGAACATTTTCATAATTTTTGTTTAGAAAAAAAATTAAATTAAATAAAATGAATAAAAATAGAGTAAATATAATAAAAAAATCGATTTATCGAAGTGGACCCATTGTGTATTGGATGAGTCGGGATCAAAGAATAGAGGACAATTGGGCAATAATATTTGGATTAGAATTAGCAAAAGATAGGAACCAACCTTTTATTATTGTTTTTAACTTAGTTAAAACCTTTTTGGATGCTTCTTATCGGCAATTCTATTTTATGGTAAATGGTTTGAAGGAGGTACAATTAAAATCCAAAGAATTTAATATACCCTTTAAGTTATTATTTGGCGACCCTTTGGATAACATACCCAAATTTCTCCAAGACATTAAGGCGGGAGCGCTAATTACAGATTTTGATCCATTAAAAATTAAAAGATTTTGGAAACAAAGAATATCCCAAAAGATTGATATTCCCATATATGAAGTGGATGCTCATAATATTGTTCCTGTATTGCAAGCCTCTGATAAATTGGAATTTGCTGCATATACCTACCGTCCAAAGATAAAAAAATTATTACCCTATTTTTTAGAAGATTACCCTGAAATAGATAATCAAAAAAAACAATTTCAGTTCGAAGATTTCCTTCCCGACGAGTTATTAAAAATTATTGAAGTTGACCGAATCGTGAGAGAAATTAAAGAAATTAAACCTGGTCCCTCGAATGCAAAATTGGAATTAAAAGACTTTATTGATAATAAGCTTGAAAAATATAACGAATTGCGTAACAATCCGAATTATAACTACCAATCAAATTTATCACCATATTTTCACTTTGGCCAGATATCGGCTCAAAGAGTCGCATTAGAAATTAAAAAGCTTAATATTGAAGACGAAAACACCGAATCGTTTCTGGAGGAGTTAATTGTTCGACGCGAACTTTCGGATAATTATTGCTACTACTGTACAAGCTATGATAACAACAACGGTTTTCACGAATGGGCAACGAGATCTTTGCAAGAACATAGTAAAGATGAACGAGAACACACCTACACTTTAGAGCAATTTGAAAAAGCACAAACACACGAGGATTTGTGGAATGCAGCTCAAATGGAAATGGTACGGAAAGGGAAAATGCACGGCTATATGAGGATGTACTGGGCAAAGAAAATTCTGGAATGGACGCCAAATCCAAGTGAAGCACAAAAAATTGCAATTTACTTGAACGATAAATACTCAATAGATGGAAGAGATCCCAATGGCTATACCGGAATTGCTTGGTCTATTGGAGGAGTTCACGACCGACCTTGGGCAGATAGACCTGTCTTTGGCAAAATTCGTTATATGAATCTTCAGGGAGCGAAACGTAAATTTGATATTGTACAATACATTCATAATAATCTCCAATCAAGATTAATTTAAAGCAGTTTTTTAATAATTTTGAAAAAACGGAAATGTTAATGGCAACAAAAAAGTTTTGTGTAATAGGTTTAGGTTATTTTGGGTCGAATTTAGCAATTAAACTAACAGAGATGGGTGCAGAGACTATAGCTATCGATATTGATATCGAAAAAGTGGAAGAAATTGCCGACAGAGTAACCGTAGCAATCCAACTTGATGCAACTGATAAAAATGCACTTATGGCACAAGGGTTGAAAGATTTTAATGCAGTAATTGTAGCAATAGGCGAAGGTTTCGAGAGCTCAATTACAACTACTGCAATTTTGCAGGAAATAGGAGTAAAAAATATTTACAACCGGATAATTTCGCCACTCCATAACAGACTCTTATCGTTGATGGGTATCAAAAATATCTTATTGCCCGAAGCTGAAGCTGCAGACCATTTAGCAAGGCAATTAATTACGCCAGGTTTGATTGATACTTTTCCGTTAAGCAAGAAACATTCAATTTTTATAATAAAAATACCTCAACGTTTTGTAGGTATCTCTGTAATTGATTCAAAAATTCGTGCTGATTATAATTTGAATTTAGTTACAATCAAGAAACCAAAATTTATAGATAGGAATACTATCGAGTCATTTTCTGAAGCCGAAAGTATTGGAGTACCACTTCCTACCTATATTTTTCAAGAAAATGACATATTAGTTTTATTTGGTACAGAAGAGGATTTTCAAAAATTCAATAAACTCTAATTTATGATTGGAAGAATTTTTTATATCTCATTTTATTTGTTTTGTTTCTTCAACACATCATATCTGCTTTTTTCTGAAAATCAAATTGTCAATATAGAACCATTAAATACAGTCAACGATGATTTTGCACCTTCGATTAACTTAATCGAAAAGACATTATTTTACAATTGGAGCAACGAAAACCAATCACAATTATTAAAACGAAATATTAATATCACCGAAAAACTAACACCCAAAAATATTTTGGATATTTTTGCCGACAAGCCATTAACTGTTACGGATGAAATTACAAAGTCGGATATCAATCCAGTATATATAAGTTTTTGGCGCAAAGAGGCATATTTTACAGGAAAAGTGAAAACTACACGGGGAACAACATTAGGGATATATAAATCTAATCATGAGAAGAATAATTGGCAGATAACTCGATTACTAGATGAATTGGGAACTAATCATATTAATTTTCATCCCACAATTTCGCCAAGTGGAAACATATTGGTTTATTGTTCGGCCAATCCCACTAATCCCGATGATTCCGATTTGATGATTGCATTCCGAGATGAAAGGAACAACTGGTCGAGTTCGGTACCTTTGAATGTGTTGAACTCGAATATGTCGGAAATTTCACCTTTTTTTGCAAGTGATGATACATTATATTTTGCTTCAAATGGATTGGATGGTAGAGGAGGTTTTGATGTTTTTTATTCTGTTTTTGAGAATGGAAGCTGGCAAAAACCAATCCCAGTTCAGGGAATTAATACGGAATACGACGAGAGTGATTTTTCAAAAATTACCAATGATTTGATTCTGTTTGTATCCAATAGGCCAGGAGGTAAGGGTGGGTTAGATATTTGGGGATTTTTACAGAATAATTTTGAAATAGAAGATATAGAGCCAGTGTTTAGAACATCGCTGAACACAAATACACTTAAAGTTGTTAATCACTCATCCTACATTCAATTGTTAGATAACGATATAAACCAATTTTCTGTTAATGCAAGAATTTCTAAAAATAATAAGTTTTATAATCTTTTTAAAGATTCTATTTCAGCTGTTCCGTCACATTTAGAAGTTAGTTGCCACATTAATATGCTGACGGATGGTCAATATTATGAACTTATTATACGAGTTAATAATAAACAATTAATTTCAAGAAAAATTAGTAAAAAAGACACCTCTTTATTAATACCGGTTCACGAAATAATAAATAGTAATAACATACCGCAGAAAGTTGAGATAATTTCAACATTTCAAATGAGCGACAAAGAGCAAACCTTAGTAAACGAAGTTGAAGTTTACAAATCTCAGAGAGAATTAGTTGAAATATTTGAGATTGACAATATCAAATACAGGTTGATTGTTGTCCCATTACCAAAAGAAATAAATAATGAAGAATTAGAAAAATCATTACAATTTCTTCAACAAGAAGTTAAATATAAAAATAGTAAGATTATTGTAGAATCTTCTCCTACTTTTGAATTATATGATAATGAGAAAATACGAAGTTTTTTTAATAAATTAAATATTAATAATAACGCCATTATTTATCAGATAAAGGTCAACAAGAATTTGTCGAAATATTTCAACAATCTTAATTTCAATTATCTTTTAGTTTATCTTCAAATATAGTCTCTCAAGCAAAATAATTAATATTTATTAATTTATATTATTCAAAATCTACTTAAAATCATTGATATTACATATTTTTTTTGCAATTTTGTTATTACAAATTAACAAAAGTTTAACAATGAGTATAAGTTTAATTGCAAGAGAAATTAAAGAATCTGCCACTCTATTAATTAATGAGAAAGCAGCGATTTTAAGGGCAAAAGGCGAGCCGGTTATCCACTTAGGTGGTGGAGAACCAAAAAGCAAAGCACCAATTAGTGCTATTCTTGCCGCTAATGCAGTCGTGAATTCTGGTGAAGTACGCTACACGCCTGCTGATGGTATTCCCGAGTTGAAGCAAGCCATCATTCGCTATACAGAAGATTTTTATAAAATTAAAGCAGCACCCGAGAATATTATTGCTTCCAGTGGTGCCAAACAAGCATTGATGATAGCATTGATGGCAATATTAAATCCTCAGGAGGAAGTAATATTTTCTGCTCCGTATTGGGTGAGCTATACCGAAATGACCAAAATGCTTGGGGGTATTCCAGTACCGGTGGCTGCAGAAGATGGTTCATTCTATCCGAGAATTGAGGATATAGAACGATATATAACTTCATACACCAAAGCTATTATTATCAATAGCCCAAATAATCCTACAGGAGCAGTTTATTCACGCGATTTTATTCGCGATATAGTGGAATTAACCCAAAAACGAGGAATTTACTTGATTATGGATGATATTTATCATCGATTAGTGTTTGATGGTAAAGAATGGGTCAATGTGTTCGATTATGCACAAGAACTAACCGATAATACTAAAATCATCGTAATCAATGGAGTTTCCAAAGCCTATGCTATGACAGGATTTAGAATTGGATGGGCTGTTGCAAATCGCAAATTAATCGAAGTGATGAGAATTTTGCAGGGTCATCAAACTTCTGGACCTTCAGTTGTGATGCAAAAAGCTGCTGTTGGAGCTCTCAACGGACCTCAATCACAAATTGATTCACTGAGGGTAACATTACAAAATAACAGAAATATATTGATGGAGAGACTGGCTGCGTTTAATGGCGTAAGAGCATCCAAACCAGATGGTGCATTTTATGCTTTCGTCGATTTTAGTTACTACGAAAAGGAATCTCGCAAGTTGGCAAACTTCCTATTAGACAAAGTACGTGTTGCAACTGTACCAGGTGTGGATTTTGGAATGGAAGGATATTTACGCCTTTCCACTTGCGGAGCAGTTAAAGATATTACCGAAGGTATCGAAAGAATTAAATGGGCTCTCGATCCAGATTCACCAAATGAACTTTATATTGGTTTACGTAAATTAGTAAGGGATTGGCTATGAAATATTTAGAATTTGATACTCCTGCTAAAAAGCATGCTGCTGAGTTTAAAAGTGATTATGGATTGGCTAACCACGGTTTTCGCAAATTAGATACTGTATTTTGGAACTTACCAACTGAAGCTTTGTACGAAGAAGCAGTATTTCGTGGGGAAGCTAATATTGTCGATAAAGGAGCTTTGCATGTGTTTACTGGAAAATGGACTGCCCGTGCAGCAAACGATAAATATGTAGTAAAAGAACCTACGACTCAGGATCATATTTGGTGGGGTGTTTACAATCGTCCGATGGCTCCCGAAAAGTTTGATGGCATCGTTTCTCGTTTGCTTGCTTATCTACAAGGCGAAGAATTGTTTGTACAAGATTGCTATGCTGGTGCAGATCCTAATTTCAGATTGCCTGTTAGAATTATTACCGAAAGTGCCTGGCAATCATATTTTGCACGAAATATGTTTATTACCCCAAAATCGAAAGAAGAATATAAGTTTTTTATTCCTGAATTCACTCTTATTGCAGTTCCATCTTTCAATGTCGATCCACGAATTGACGGTACATTAACCGACACTGCAATTGTTATTAATTTTGCTCAAAAACTAGCTATTGTAGCTGGTTCATCGTATGCAGGCGAAATAAAGAAAACAATCTTTACTTTGATGAATTATCTGATGCCATTGGAAGGCGTTATGTCGATGCACTGCAGCGCTAATGTTGGAGATCATAACGATGTTGCCTTGTTCTTTGGTTTAAGTGGAACTGGTAAAACCACTCTTTCGGCCGATCCCAAGCGCAGATTGATAGGCGACGATGAGCATGGTTGGAGCGATGACGCAGTATTCAACTACGAAAATGGCTGTTATGCAAAGGTAATCCGTTTGTCTGCCGAGCATGAACCACAAATATATAGTGCTATTCACCGCTTTGGTGCTATTCTCGAAAATGTGGTTTATGATAAACCTTCCCGAAAATTAGATTTGGACGATGAAATAATTACAGAAAACACACGTGCATCGTATCCTCTTGATTTCATTGATAATGCAGTACCCGAGAAAATGGTGAACGGACATCCCGAAAATATAATTTTCCTAACATGCGATGCTACTGGCGTGATGCCACCAATTGCGAGATTGGATTTGAACCAGGCAATGTATCACTTTATTTCTGGCTATACTGCAAAAATCGCAGGAACAGAAATCGGACTAGGTATAGAACCTGAAATTACCTTCTCTGCTTGTTTCGGAGGCCCATTTATGGTTCATCATCCATTCTTTTATGCCAATTTACTTAAAGAGAAAATACAACGCAACAATGTTCGGGTTTGGTTAGTTAATACAGGATGGGTTGGTGGTAAGTTTGGTGTTGGCAAAAGGATTAGTATTCGCCACACACGCAATTTGCTTAATGCCGCATTAGAAGGTAAATTGGATAGTGTGCAGTACCGCAAGGACAAAATATTTGGTTTCGAAGTTCCATTGTCATGTCCCGATGTGCCCGAAGATGTTTTGGAACCATCAAATGCCTGGGGAAATAAAAAAGACTATTGGGAGCGTTACGATTCGTTGGCTGCTCGATATATGGAAAACTTTAAAATGTTTACTGATGGAATTCCACGCGAAGTAGTAGAAGCTGGACCAAAGAGAATTTCTGAATAAAAGATTCTTTAAATTATCCAATAACGATTAAAATGAACTCCACCTTTGAGTGGAGTTTTTTTACATTATTATTTTTTTAAAACATTAATTTAACATTAATGTTACCGTTTCCCATCAAAGAGTTGCTTCGAATAATAGATAAATTGAATCTTTTTTCAAAATATTCAAATTTCGATAATAGTGGTTTATAATTACTGAATAACATGTATATTAAAGAATGATTACTAAACAATGATGTCTGTGAAACCAAAATAATATTAAAAATATAATTAATCAGACATATAAATTATATTTTTATATTTCGAGAGTAATCTTTTTTTTTCTGCAATTTTTTTATATTTTAATAGATAAAAGGAAAACATTTTTTTTAATTTATTCGACAAATATTAAAGGGATTAAAGGTTTACTAACTTATTGCCATTAACAATATTTGATACATAAAGAATAAAGGAAAAGCTCATTTCTTTTTTTCTTCATCATTCATATTTGTCGTATCAAAAAGCATATATTTTGTTTGTCGTGTTTTCCACCTT
>CAYOPF010000011.1:29217-35136 GCA_964405755.1 uncultured Chloroherpeton sp. | reverse complement strand
ATTAGTAGTTGCAGTTTTAGTAAAAAGTAGTTCTAAAGTATGAACCCCACCAATATTATCAAAAATGTTAATACTTGTTCGGCGGTTGTCGCCAGCGATCATATTTGAATTAAGATTACCTTTCAAAGTTACCAAGCTTGTTTGTTTTGGTGGTGAAACGATATCTTTATTTATGTTAAGATTTCCGACTTTCCCACCCAGAACAGTGTTGCCATTGGAATCTCTTTGTACTCTGCCATTAGCGTCCACTGCAACATTCCATCCTTGCAAAAATGCACCAGTATTGGAATCTACAAAATTCCCACCTTTGTCGTGGCTAATTGTGCCTGCACGTGAGTACTTTTCTGCACCGTTCAAATTATATACAAAAAAACCATTACCAGCTAAAGCCAAATCTAATGGTCGTTCTGTTGTTTCTATCACTCCTTGTTGCATATTTTGTTGGATACTCCCGATCTTCACACCTAACCCCATTTGTAAAGGGTTTCGCCCGCCAGCACCCACACCACCAGATTCGGCTGGTTTACGCCCACGAGTATATATTTGGTTAAATTGCTCTTCGAAATTGGCACGGTTGGATTTATATCCAACTGTACTTGCGTTAGCCAAATTGTTCGAAATCACATCGAACTTCTGTTGATGAGCTTTAAGCGAACTAGTTCCAACTGAGAGGGATCTACTAAGACCCATTGTAATTCTCCTTGATTTAATTTAGTCCTAATTTACAGATTTCTCGGTCGTTCGAAATCCTGTAAAGGTCTCCTAAACATCCTGTTTAAGTCCAACCTGTTATTGTTTCAAGCAAATAATGCTGAATCGATTTTAGTTATTATGTTTTCGGCCAATTGTTCTTTATCGAACATAGTAACAACTGTCCTGTTTGGAATACTTACAATCATAGCAGTATCGTCGAGCATAATTAAAGAGTCGCGGCAGTTTTTTGTTTCGGCTTTGTCGATTGCATTTTCCAATCTACTTATCTGCATAGGGTCTAATTCTATTTCTCGCGATACCATCCGTGTTTGTGCATGTCCCGAAAACTTAACTTTCTTTAGTTCTTCGTTAAAAATTTGCTTGAAATCAATCAAGTTATTCCCATTTGTAACTTTAGCAGGGGTATGCTTTATATCGCGATTACCTCCTACTGGTATAAATGGTACTTGTATTCCGTTGATTTCGGGCATATTTTCTCTCCCGACCTTGTTTATTCGTTAATAATTTCGGTAATTCTATTGAACGGAATTTCTGTGTTGTTGATAATCAGATAAGTTCCATCACTATTGAACCGTACAGCCGAGATTTTTCCCATTGTAAAACTCTCTGCATTTATCGTAGTTCCTTTATTATCAGTTAGCACAACATCGAAATTATATTTACCCAAAGCAACTTGGTTTCCATCGTTGTCGGTTCCATCCCATTCAACTATTTGCTTACCTTTTGTTAAGTTTTGTTTGTCGATATCCATTGTTCGTACAAGAATTCCATTAGAATCGTAAATCCGAATTAATCCTTTGTCGTAATTCATAGGAACTGTAAACCCGATGCTTGCTTTGTCTGAATTTTCCAAATATAATGTATTGCCGGCAACTATACCAGTCTTTCCTAAAAGTCCAGGAATAGCTGAGTTGGTTAAACTTTGGGCAAACAAGTTATTCGAATTTTTCTGTTCCTCCAATAGTGTGCGAATATCGGTTAATTGTTCCAATTGTGAAAATTGTGCTAATTGTGCAGCAAATTCCTGATTATCGTAAGGTTTCAATGGGTTTTGGGCTTTTAGCTGATAGGTGAGTAGTTTAAGAAATTCATCTTTTCCCAATTTGGAATTACCGATTACCTTCGAAGTTAGTAAGTTTGAGTTCTGCGATTTCATATTGCTTACATCCTGAATCATTCAACAACCTCCTGTTGCTTGACTAAGCTTAAGATATGCTCATATTGCCTGATTTTTTGAACCATATCGCGTAGTTCCTGCTTTTGATTATGCTTGTTAGGGTTATCGAAACCTTTTTCGCTATTTGCATAATTTTGTCCATTTGTATGATTTGATTCAATCCGTAGGTTAATATTATCCGATTTGAAACCACTTCCGACTAAAGCTTCCTTAAGTTGAGCTACCGAACTGTCAATTTTTTCAAGTGTTTGATTCATATCAGCCTTTATTATTATGTTTAGAACATCATCTTTAATTGTTAAATTGACAAATATCGAGCCAAGATTTTCCGGTTTCAAATTCATTATTGCTCTGTAGTTACCACCATTTTTTATACTATTACTCATTCGTACGATGTAATTCGGTATTTCATCGGGACGAACTGAATTGAACATTGAATAATTACTTGCTTTTTGGGTAACATTATTAAGTTTCGTTGGCAAAAAATCTGTATTGATTTTTGCTTTAATTTCTTGTTCTATAATTTTGTCTTCAGTAATTTTATTATCGCTTTGGGAATTTTTTTGATGAAAAGTATTATTGTTTAGATTCTCCGAATTGTAGTCCTGATTGTTAGTACTTCTTATTTCGCTTAGTGCTTTATCCAAAGTCTGAACTTGTTTTTCTTGATTATTGGGTTGAGTAACACTAATAACTTTCAAAGTAGCCTGTTCATTACTCAATTGCTGTGCAGATAATGTGGTTATTCTGTTTGTGATGGTTTTGTTACTATTGTCATAATGAGTAAGTTGAGTCGAGTTTTCGATATTTTCGACAACATGTTTTCCTGTATCTTTGAGCTCTACAACTTTCACATTTGGAGCTTCAGAATGTAAATCGTTGAGTTTTGAATTTTTAATTTTTTCGAAAATCTTGGCAATTTGTACTAATTCGTTTTGTGTGTTCGAGGTCAATTCAATTTTATCGTCCTTCAGGAACCGAATAAGCTCATTAGGTAATGAATTCAGTAATATATTTGCTATTTTGCTGTTTAATGCTGTGTTTTGATTCGATAAATTCTTTAAATTTACCAATTGATCAATAAGCAATTTTGGATTGGTAAAGTCCTGCAATTCGACCTTCAAATCTCCACTAATGTTATTAATTTCATTAGGGATTTGGCTATTAATGTTTTTTATTAGTTGTTTAAAGAAAAGATTCACCTGAGAATTGTCGAGAAATTCTTTCTTGTCGTTAGCAACCGGTGATTGGTAGTTTTCGAGTTCTAGTTTAGATAAAGTAATGGTAAACAGAGAAAGAATTATTTCGAAAGCATCTGAGTTTTCGGTATTTGAGTCATTTTTAAGTAATTTTGGCAAAAGTTCATTAACTGGCTCTGCCAAGCCTTTTTCTAGTTGTTTAATTTTCATTGAGCTTCCTGCTATTATTGTCCACTACCGAGCAACATAATAATCGCAGCTCGGTCAGGAGGTAATGCCTCAATAATCTTGCCAGCTTGCTTTTTAGGTAGCATTTTAAGTATCCGTGCAGCGTCTTTCTCGTCGATTTGTTCGAGTATTCGGGCAATTTCGCGAGGTTGGGTTGATTTGAACATTTCCGAGAATTGTCTAAAATTCTCCAACTTTAAAGAATCAACTTGGCGATTAAACGACTTTTCGATTTGAGCAATTTGTTCATCTTTGGTGATGATTTCTTTCTTCTTAATATCTAAATTTTTATTTAGTTTTGCAATGCTATCTTTGTATTGGCTAATTTCCTGAAATCTTTCGTTTATAGATTTCTTAAATGCCTCTATGGAATCAGTTAATTTCTCTCTTTGTTTTACCAATTCCTCTTTTGAGTATAATTCTTTATATAAAGTATCTTTGTTGGATTTAAGTTCGCTTATATATTTATCTTTGGAGGTCAAAGATTTATTTAAGTCCTCGAGTTGCTCCAAAAGTGTGTTAAATTGCTTTTCGGTAATTAAATAATTTTTGACTTTTGGCATTAATTTTTTTTCTTTTTCAATTTTTAGTGAATCTAATTCTGTTCGCTTTGGCTCAAAACCTAATAATGAAGGGTCCACCGAATAAACAAACATGAAGCCGACTAAAATTGCCACGATAAATACAATTAAAACAAGAAACAATATCATTAAAGTTTTGTAGTTCATAATTAGATTTTACTTTTTATTTTAAGAGCAATTTCATCTAACTCTATTTGCTCTTCTTTGTTAAATTTACGGCTATGTTCCTCAATCTTTTTATCTTTTAGCTTCGTTAGCACTTTTTCTTCTTGCAATGCAATAAAATACTTTTGATGCTTAACTCTTTCTTTTTCTAATAGAATATTTTTTTGATCCTCGAATTGTTTAGTTAATTCTACAATGGATTGCTTATGGGATTGAAGGTTAATTATATCACTAATTTTTAAAGATTGCAACTCAACTGCATTTAATTCTGTTTTATAATCAACTAAATCAGATATTTGCTTTTCCTTGGACGACCTTTCGCTTGCAGCAACAGAATACTCCGTTTTTGCGATTCTGGTACTTTGCTGCCGTAATTGCAGCAAGGATTCCAAGCGATATGAAAATTTCTTTGCCATTGAATAATTGAATTACACTAAATTAAGTAATTTATCAATAGTATTTTTAAAGTCTGCATTTTCGTCGATATTCTGCTTTAGAAAACTATTTATATTGTCGTAAGAAGCAATTGCTTTGTCGGTAAGTGGATTGGAACCTTTTCGATAAGCACCAACGGAAATCAAATCTTCACTCATCTTATACGAAGCTAACAATTCTATAACATTTTGGGCTGATTGCTTGTGTTCTGGCGAAATAACATCGTTACGAACCCTGGAAATACTATCTAAAACTTCTATTGCAGGATAATGTCCCAGAGAAGCTAATTTTCTTGAGAGTACAATATGTCCGTCCAGAATACCTCTTGCTGCATCGGCAATTGGTTCGTTCATATCATCACCTTCAACTAATACGGTGTACATACCCGTAATAGATCCTACTTCCGAGGTACCGGCACGCTCCATAGTTTTTTGCAAAAAACTAAAAACACTCGGAGTATAACCTTTGGACGTTGGCGGTTCGCCAATTGTTAATCCTACTTCTCTTTGAGCCATTGCCAGCCTTGTAGCTGAATCTAACATCAACATTACGTCCAAACCCTTATCTCTGAAATATTCTGCAATTGTTGTTGCAACCAACGGAGCCTTTACCCTCATCAAAGGGGCGGTATCACTTGTAGCAACAACAACCACAGACCGACGCAATCCTTCTTCACCTAAATCCTTTTCAAGAAATTCTTTTACTTCACGACCGCGCTCACCAACTAAACAGATTACGTTTACATCAGCAGATGTATTTCTTGCAATCATTCCAAGTAAAGTAGATTTACCAATACCAGAACCTGAAAAAATCCCTATCCTTTGCCCTTTTCCTAAAGTAAGTATTCCATCAATAGCTTTTACTCCAGTAGCTAATGGTTCTGTTATTCTTTTACGTGTCAATGGATTAGGAGGGTGTGCATAAATTGAGCGATATTCTGCAATATTGGTTTCCGGAAGGCCATCTATTGGCTTGCCAGTACCGTTAATTACTCTGCCTAAAAGAGTTTCGCCGACTCCAATTCTAAGGGAGGACGAAGTGGCAACTATCTCCATACCTGGTTCGATATTTTGCAAGTCACCCAATACCATCGAAAGAATTCTGTTTTGCTCCAAAAAACCAACGATTTCGGATTGACAGATTATCTCTCCATCTCGGGCGATAATATTACAAAGTTCAC
This sequence comes from uncultured Chloroherpeton sp., assembly GCA_964405755.1. Classification (GTDB taxonomy): domain Bacteria; phylum Bacteroidota; class Ignavibacteria; order Kapaibacteriales; family UBA2268; genus GWF2-33-9. The sequence continues at coordinate 29,457 of CAYOPF010000011.1, read as the reverse complement.
CAATTGGTGCTTTTGGTCCGCTGCTTTCTATTACCAATCCAATAACTTTAGTAATTTTTCCAACTCTTTTAACTGGATCTATACTCGATATTCGATATTTCAGCTTATTTTTCAGAGTTTCGGTAATCATTTATCTTCATCGATTTTAGTTAAATGTACCTTTTTTATTTCTGCCATTTGCGACTCCACATCAACACTTTTGATTTCTTCCTTTGCATGGAATTTGATGTTTTTGAGTTG
>CAYOPF010000011.1:20825-29207 GCA_964405755.1 uncultured Chloroherpeton sp. | reverse complement strand
ATTCGCCAATTGATGTATCGAGCCTGCAAAAACCTTGTTCAATTGTGTCATCAACAATTATTTTTGTGTTTTCGAATACAGATGGGTCCGAGAGTAAAATACTTTTAGATTCTTCAAAAATTTTAAGATCCAGTGGATTGATAAAAAGTTTATAAATCAAATTACGATCAACTTCGCTTAATACATTTTGAAGTTGAGTAAGAAAGAAATTACTCTTCTTATCTACTTCATACTTAATTATTTGTTCTGCAATTGTAATTGATAGTTCAACCAAATGAGTTTTAAGAAGTTCCATCTGTTTCGAGTATTCCAAACGAAAGGAATCAACCATTTGGTCGATAATTCTATTCATTTGTCGAAGTTTTTGGAATTCTCGTTCATCTATTGCTTTGGCAGTGTCTTGTCCGTCACGGAATCCTCTGTCGTATGCATCTTGAAGTTCGGCTTCGAGTTGTTCCCAGTCAATAGTTGGTTCGGTAGGAGCAAAGAATTCGATTTGTGTTGGTTTATTGGTATTGGAAATTGAAAATATCTCAGTAAAAACAGATTTGATTGGCTCTATATTTTCTTCTACTGAATCTTTTGATTCATCAATTTCTTGAACTGCAGGTTCAGCTTCTTTTCTCTTTAATTCAAGTATATTGGATAAAAATTGGGTACGTCTGATTGTTTCTTTTTCTATTGCATCTTTGGTCTGAAGTATATTAATCTTCCTTCGGTTTTTCGGTATTTTTATTACAATCTCGCCCATACAAATATTACCTTATAATTTGTATTATACGAAAATGTCTTCTTTGCCACGACCACCAATAGAGATTTCTCCGTCGGATTCCAGTTGCTTTACTATATCCACAATTCTCATTTGTGCTTGTTCTACTTCCTTTAATTTCACTGGACCCATAAATTCCAATTCCTCTTTAACTACGGCAGCAGCGCGCTCACTCATATTCTTGAATATCTTATTCTTAATTTTATCATCTGAAACTTTAAGTGATAGTGCAAGGTCGCGTTTATCCACATCACGTAGAATACGCTGGATTCCGCGGTCGTCAATTTGAACAATATCTTCAAATAAGAACATCAATCGCTTAATTTCACTTGCCAAATCGAAATTCTTCTCTTCAATATTTTCGAGCATAGCTTTTGCAACTGCATTATTACTTTTATTAAGGATACTCGCAACGATTTGAGTACCACCTGCGGCAGCAAGGTTTTGCGATAAAGTAGATTCTGCAATCTGATCTACAACTTGTTCGATTTCTGAAACCAGTGCGGGCGAAACCTTTCCAATTGTTGCAATTCTTAAAATAGATTCACTTCTCAAATCTTCTGTAAATTCCTGTAGCACATCTGCAGCTTGGGATGGAGGTAAATGCGACAAAATTAAGGCAATTGTTTGTGGGTGTTCTTTCGATAAAAAGTTTGCTAACTGAGCCGGATCTGCTTTCTTCAAAATGTTAAAGCCTCGAACAGTTGTTAGTACTTTTATTTTCTCTACAATTTCCCGAGCTCTTTCAGGTCCATAAGTTCTTTCCAGAAGGACTTGTGCATAATCCAGACCACCTTCCAACATTAAAGAAGATGCCTGCATCAGTTCATAAAATTCCTCAATAACATCTTCTACTATGTTTGCTGGGACATCTTTCAGGTTAGTTATTTCCAAAGCAATAGATTCAACCTCAGTCATATCTAATTCTTTAAACACTTTAGATGCAACTTCAACATCCATAGACATCAATAGTATCGCTGCTTTTTGTTTTCCTGATAATTCGTTGAAATTGTAATTTGGCATATTGCTTATTTTCTTAGTTTTACAAATTATTTAGAATTTTGGAGTATTATTAATCATGTCTTGTGTTAAAAACACTTTTACTAACCGCACAGCATCCTCTGTTTGCTCATCAATATAGTTTTGAATTTTGTTTTTCATTTCGATTTTGAGCATTTGTTCTTCACTCAAATCCTGTGTTTCTGATTTTTCCAGTTCTGCTCTTGCTTTTGCAGCTAAAGCTTCCTGATCTAATTCAGCTTCTGAAGCCAAAGCATATTGATCTTCGTCTTGTTGCATACTTTCCAGCATTAATTGCTCGGGCAATTCTGCGGGCAATAAAAGTAATTCGTCCTGATCTATTCCTAAATCTGTTAATTCCTCCTCGGGCTCTTCTTCCTCTTCTTCTTCCTGAACGGCTTCTTTATCTAATGGCACAGATTTGGGTAATGACAATGCTTAATGAATTTTGATTGCAACAATCTGAACATAAAGAAGACAGAAAGTAAAATTATTGCAAGTAATATTAGCAATTTTTGATTTTCGGGAACCTGCAACCAAGGAACTGGCTGATTTTCTTTAATTAAATCTTCATAATAAGAATTATCGAAAGGAACATTTAGAACAGAAACCTGGTCGTTGCGGTTTGGGTCGTACCCAACTGCATTTTTAACGGCTAAGTTTAGTTGCTCAAGTTCTTCAGAGGTTCGGGGAGTATATTCAATTATTTGTTTACCATTCTTATCAACAATTTTGTTTGTTCCATTAACTAGAACAGACACAGTAAGTCTCTTTATGTTTCCAATTTCATTAACAATTTTTTCAATTGATTGTGATATCTCATAATTTGTTATGATGTTACCTTGGTCTTTCGCCATGTTTACTGCTGGATAACTTAGCGAATCAGTCGATTGACTTTTTTCAGTTATTTGTTGCTCACTGCGAATTACTTGCCTGTCGGGGTCATAATCTGTTATTGTTTTTTCAATTTGAGTGAAATTTAGCTCGGAAGTTATTTTTACACTTGAATTGTCCACCCCAAGTACGTTATCGAGCATTGATTGAACTTTGTTCGATAAATACTGTTCAATTTCTATTTGCTGTTTGTGCTGTGCAGCAGTTAGTCCTGCAATAGAATTCTTATCGATTGGATCGGCCGATATAATCCTACCTTTCTGATCCACAATTGTAACTTTTTCGGTACTAAGTCCTTCCACACTGCTTGCAACCAAACTTTGAATTCCTGCTATTGCTGCTGTCGATAAATTTTTATTTGGTTTAAGTTGTAAGGATATACTTGCGGTGGGTTCTTTTTGATCTTCTTTGAATAATGCTTTCTCTGGAACAACTATATGGACTCTCGAGGATTTTACCTCTTCGAGAGCATTTATTGTTCTGGACAATTCTCCTTCGAGAGCTCTACGATAATTCGACTTTTGAACAAATTCACTCATTCCAAGATTGGTTTGATCGAATATTTCGAATCCAACTATGCTATTTCCTGGCAATCCTTCGCTGGCAAGATTGATTCGAGTCTCATAAACTAAGTCCTTTGGAACTAAAATTGTTGAACCACCGTCTGCCAAACTATATTCAATACCTTTTTCCTTTAGATTTGCAATTACTTTTCCGGCATCTTCTGCACTGATTTCCTTATATAATACAGCATAATTTGGGTTGGATGGTTTTCCTGTAAACAGGATAATACCCAAAACACCCATTATAACAAAAACAGCACCAGCTATTAATACTTTTTGAAGTACACTTAATCTCTTTGAAAAATTTTGCAATTGCTCTGTTATCGATGCCATAAGTTAATCCAATTTTTATTATACTTGCATTCTAAGTACTTCGCGATATAAATCTAACCCTTTATTCCGTAGTTCCATTAATAACTGAAATGATGTTTTTGCTTTTTCTGCAGAAATCATCACATCATGTATATCCACTGGTTCGCCTTTGATCAGTTTTTCTACGTTGGAGGCTGCATCCACTTGTTGATTGTTCACGTCTTTTACAAGTGATTTTATTGTATCCACAAACTTTACATCTTTTGTGTCAAGTTCCTGTGCAGAAAATTTCTGTTGCACCTTGGGTAAAAATTGTTTCCCCGGATCCAATTCATTTATTATCATAGCCCCTCCTTGGGTTGGTTGAGTAATTACTTAAAATGACAATTAAGCTTTACTATCAATTAGTATTCCTTTTGAAATATTTGTTTGGTTAATTTTCCCATTTCTATTGAAAACAATATGTTTTTCCAATAGACTTTTGTCCATAGGGAAGAGTTTCTTAAAAAAATCTCTCTCCTTAGGTGTGATAATTTCTTCAGCCGAATTCTTGATTTGTTGTGTATTTAGTCGTCCATTAGCTTGGTTCAAATTTCCATTTAAACGTTTTTCGATTTGCTCGTTTAAATTTTCGAGTGTTAATTCTTGTGTTTTGCTATATGGATTGTAAGAATTCAGTATCGAAACATTCATTATGCCTCCTTATCGACAATATGTATAATATTAACCATTGAATTTTGAAAAAGTCTCTAAATTTCCAACGAATATCGTGCCACATTTTTCGCTGCTTCGAATGCACCTGTATTTGCTTCGAATGCTCTTTGTGCTGTTATCATTTCCACCATTTCCGTTACTACATTGATGTTTGGATAATGCACATAACCATTCTCGTCTGCATCGGGATGACTTGGGTCGTAAGCCAAACGAGGTTCGGAATTATCACTTGCTGTTCTTGCCTGCAACACTGCCCAATTCGGAGGATACTCACTCGGAGTAGCATTTGGCGAATGCGAATCCGAAGTCCTTTTCATTGCAATTTGATCCTCAAGCTCGTTTTCGAATGGGCTTCCGGGAATTGCCCTTACCACTACTACTTCGCGTTGATAGGGCTTGCCGTCAATCCCTTTGGTTGTGTTCACATTTGCAATATTCTTTGCAGTGGACGACAATCGCATCCTCTGAACAGTCATTCCCTGACCGCTTATGTTAAATGAACTAAATACATTCTCTGCCATACAAAATTAACGTTTAATATAACATATTTTTAATCAGTATTTTTACTGAAACTATTGACCAGGTGAACCAGTAATTGAATTACTAAGTCCAGTGAAAAATCGTTTTACCATCTGTGCACCAAATCGGAATCGAATCTGAGTCTCTGCCAATGTGGACATTTCTCGATCCACATTCACATGAGTTTCGCCAGAGAAATAGATCTGCGGTTCAGGAATATTCTGTGGATTCACATCACCTTGGATGCTTCCCGGAGAAGGTCTTCCTACTGGTATATGTTTGTTATCGTTAGTACTTCCCTTAAGTACAACTTCTGGATGATGGAAGTACTCCTCAAATTTCACACTTTCCGGCCTATAATGGGGAGAATTTGCGTTAGCAATATTCTTTGCAACAGTGCGTGAACGCAATGCATAAGCATCTAATGCCCTATTCATCAAAGGTAATCTTTTCGAAAAGAGATAGTTGTTATATTGCATTTTGCCCCATTTATTTTGAAAGGTATATTGCAAAGTTAATGCCAAAACCTAGCAAGAAACATATAACTATATTAAAATAAACAGAGATACTCAGATATGTAATTGATTTTAGTTTGTTAATCGTGGCTAATATTCAACTATGCTGTTTTAAAAATATTAATTGATTAAATTCCTTTAATATATTCTATAGAAGCCAATATTTTGAATACTAAGAATAAGGTACAGTTAATATAAAAAGGATAGTTCCTACCTTGGCAATTCCCAACCGCAATGTTAATAAACCCCGTAAAATGGAAAAGAAGTGCCATATCTCGAAGAGATGTGACACTTCTGTAAAGAAATGTTATGGGAATGCCCATTTATTATTTATTATAAAGGATCTACGCTTTATTTTTTGTTATCGGCAATACACCCGACATTTCGCCTACAACGTTTACTAAGTCTGCATCGGCAGGCACTATTATCTTTGTATTATTAACAAATGATTTTTCCATAGCTTCTAAACGTCTTAATAGTTGAGCATTACCGACAAAATATTGCTCTGCTGCTTCGTTTACTAATTTAATTGCTGTTGCTTCGCCCTCAGCTTTCAATATTGTGGACTGCTTAATGCCTTCGGCTTCTTTAATTTTGGCACGCTTTTCACCGTCTGCTGTGGTTTCTCTTGCAGTTGCATAATCAATTGCGGCTATCTTCTCGTTTTCGGCTTTTACAACTTTATTCATAGTTTCCTGTACGTCGCGAGGTGGATCGATTTCCTTCAATTCAGTTCTTACTATCTCGATTCCCCAACTTTTTGTTTCTTCCATCAATGTCGCATACAACTCAGCATTAATTTTACCCCGTTCGCTATTTGCCGATTTCAATGTCATTGTTCCAATTATATTCCTCAATGTTGTGCGTGCTAAGTTAACTATCTGATAAACATAGTTATTAACGTTATAAATGGAATTTTTTACATTTTCTTCGTCATTTCGGACCTTAAAATAAACCTGGGCGTCCACTCTTGCATTCAAATTGTCGTTTGTTATTATCTCTTGTGGTTCTGCATCCACCATTGTCTCTGTAATGTTCACCCGATACATTTTTTCAATTATTGGAAATATCCAATGAAAGCCAGGATTAGCAAATCTGTTGTATTTACCAAGCCGTTCGATTAAACCTCGGTTGGTAGGTCGGACAATTTTTATACCGCTGAATAGGAATAAAATAAAAATGAACGCCAAAACTGCATAAAACACAAAGGATTCTGATTCGAATTCCATAATTACCTCTTTATTGTTGATAAAATTCTACATTTCTAAATTACGAAAATTATCTTTGTTTTGTTTATTAATTAAGAAAATACTTTATTTATTAATAATTTTGAAATTTATAATATAGCAAATGAAGATTTCTGGGATAGATTTAACTCTTATTATTGCCTATCTTCTGGTAGTTGTGCTTGTTGGTTTTTTGGCAAAACGTAAGGAAACACATTCCACCAAGGACGATTTTATATTAGCTGGTCGTCGGCTAACTCTTCCGTTTTTTGTTGCAAGTTTGGTTGCAACTTGGTATGGAAATATTCTTGGAATAGGGGAGTTTGTTTATCGTAGCGGTATAGTTGCTTGGATTTGCTTTGGTGTGCCATATTATATTTCGGCAATTGTGTTTGCAAAAGTCTTTTCGGGTAAAATTAATGCAAGCAAATTATCTACAATTCCCGAGCAAATATCTGCAAAATTTGGTTCTACTGCGGGATTTTTTGCCTCAGTAGTTGTGCTGCTCATCACTTTGCCAGCGGCTTATTTATTGATGATGGGCGTTTTGTTCCAATTACTTACGGGAATAAATCTCTCGCTTTCGATAATAATTGTCGCCGTGCTCTCCACAATATTTTTGTTTTACGGTGGGTTCAAATCCGATATTTGGGTGAACACACTCCAGTTTGTGATGATGTACTTTGGATTTTTCGTACTCCTTTATTTTTCTGTAACCGAGTTGGGTGGCTTTTCGGATATGATTTCCAAATTGCCTTCAAGACATTTAAGTTGGACGGGCGATAAATCGTTGCAATACGTGTTGGCTTGGTTTATAATTTCGCTACAAACATTTATCGATCCAAGTTTCCATCAGCGGTGTGCCGCTGCTCGCTCGAGCAAAACTGCACGGAACGGAATATATGTGTCGGTTGCCTTGTGGCTTCTGTTCGATTCCCTAACGCTCATCACCGGTTTGTATGCTCGAGCTTATTTCGATATTGCCGAGCCACTCCAAGCCTATCCTATGTTGGCTCAATCCGTAGTGCCCCAAATTTGGCTGGGTTTGTTTTTCATTGGAATTCTATCGGTGATAATGTCCACTTTCGATAGCTATGCATTTATTTCGGCAGTAACTATCGGTAACGACATAATGAAAAAGTTTATAAAAAATAGAGATACAATTTTTCTTACACGTGTCGGGTTAGTTATTTCTGTTGGTTTATCAATTATTTTAGGGATAGCAATACCTTCGGCAATTGACTTAATTTACAAAACATCGTCGATTGCAATTCCAGGGTTGTTTTTACCCACAATTTTATCTTTTGTGGAAAACTGGAGTATTCCAAAAATCAAGGTTTTATTATTGATTCTACTACCTGCCACAGTTTCTTTTATTTGGATAATATTACAAAACACTGCTAACATTACATTTATCGGTGATATAGAACCAATGATGTCTGGAATATTGATGTCGATTATATTAGGAATTATTTTTATAAGAAAAAGCCACACTAAATCTAATTCCGTGCATAAATTGTGGAAAACTCTCGAATAAAATATGGAAAACTTTTCAAAAAAAAATATTAATTATTTTTTATTATTTTTGTATTAGTTCTTTTATTAGGGGAATAATTCTTATTATTCTTTAAAGAAAGAATAGCTTAATTGGCTGGAATATAAAGCAGTAATTGTTTTAGCAGAAAAATAATACCCCATTTTTATTTGGAAGCAAAACAGTTCCTGTTTTAAAATGGGGTATTCCCGCTCTCTATTTTTTCCTATATTTTTGGATATCGATATTGTACTTTCGAATTTTGATGTGCAAGGTTTCGCGGCTCACTCCCAATATTGCGGCACTTTTGCTAACA
>CAYOPF010000011.1:0-20803 GCA_964405755.1 uncultured Chloroherpeton sp. | reverse complement strand
TCATACGGTCCACCTCGGCTAAGTCGTCCTTCAGGCTTTTGGTATTGCTGGTGCGGATAACTTGCGATGTTTGGAATTTGAAATTGGAATTTATTATTTTGTCCAAGTGGTTTATTTTGATGTCATCTTCGGAAATTGTTTGCAGTGCTACTTTTACCACAGATGCTAATTCTCGCACGTTGCCCTTCCATTCTTGCTGAGCAAGATAATCCAACGCAGATTGAGTGAAATAATGATTAGCATCGTATTCTTGGTTATGAATTTGTGTGTAATAGTTCACGATATCGGGGATATCCTCGGTTCGCTCTCTCAATGGCGGAATGCTGATTTCGCACTCGCGAAGGCGATGATAAAGTTGCTCGCGGTACTTTGCTTCCTCCATCATTCTAACCAAATCTCGGTCGGTGGCGGAGACGAATCGTATATCGATTTCCTCTGCCTGAACCGAACCAACTCTGCGGATTGTTTTTTCGTCGATGGGGATGAACAAATTGGATTGCAATTCCATCGACAAATCGCCGATTTCGTCTAAGAACAATGTGCCGTGGGCGGCTTCGTGGAACAATCCTTTGCGGGTATCGACTGCACCAGAAAATGCACCTTTGATATGCCCAAAAAGTTCACTTTGGAATAACTCACGTGGAATATTTGGTATATCCACAGTGATAAATTGATGGTTGCGGCGTCGGCTTGCAGCATGAATTGCGTGGGCAACGAGTCGCTTGCCTGTACCAGTTTCGCCCGAAATTAAGATGTTCAAATCAGTGCGACCATATCGTATGATATTACGTCCCATTTCCAACATAAGCTTACTTTTGGACACTATACCATTGGAAAGCATAAACTTGCGGACTTCCTCGTCGTCGCCAGTGTAATCGACAGTAATCGACGATTCGAGCACTTCTTTAATTCTGTTTTTATCCAGAGAAGATTTTTCGATAAAGTTCACCGCACCAAGCTTTGTAGCTTTAACTGCTGTGGAAATTGTTCCCTTGCCCGAAATCATAACGACTGGAATAAAAGGGAAATCCTTTCGGACATATTCCAGAAGATCTATTCCGGTTTGAGGATCGTCCTTCGAAAATTCAATGTCGAAAAGAGCCAAACCAATATCATTTGAATTATGGCGAATGTAGTTTTGGGCGTCTTTTGTAAAATTAAATACTTTTGTTTTATACGAAAAAGACTGAATAATATCCTCCATCGTGGAGCAGAATTCAGCATTATCATCTACTATAAGAATTTCCATAATCTAATTTTCGTTCAGATTAAATATCTTAAATTACGAAAAATTTTCTTTTTGGCATTAGCTATTGTAAATTTTTAATACCTTCTTGGTATTCCGAAAAGATTTTTTTGAACAGTTCGTTGCCTCTGTTAGTAAAAACAGGATTCCAGGTCGCACGGAAATGGGCATTATTGGGTTTATCCACGTACTCCATAAAATTGGAAACATCGTCGCCTGGAGAATTAAGAGATTGTACTTCAATTATTCCATTACGCAATTTTACGAGTAAATCACAATAAAGAGAATCATTATATTTGCCAATTTTTTGTATCTTTGGTTCGGGATTATCTTCTCTTTGAATAACTAAAAGTAAGTCCAAACTTGTGTTCAGCTCGTAATAAGTGGTCATATTTTGCTTTGGGTAAATCTCTCCCCAACGTATAATCAGATCTTTATCCTGCTTGCCAACGCACTTAGGCATTTTAATAGTCGAACAAGATGAGATAAAGAGAGAAATGAACAATATTCCAAAAAACAGAAGTTTTGTATTCATACAAGGAGATTATTTTATACTGCAATATTTTTGCACACCCTGAGGGACTCGAACCCCCAACCATCTGATCCGAAGTCAGATACTCTATCCATTGAGCTAAGGGTGCGGATGATTTAATTACAAAATTACAAATAACTTTTGTTTTATGGATAAATTTTATTTATCATTCTTGGGAACGGAATAACCTCGCGAATGTGCTGAGCTCCTGTTATCCATTTAACAGTTCTTTCGATACCCAATCCAAAACCAGAATGTGGCACCGATCCATACCTACGCAAATCCAAATACCATTGGTAATCGTCCTCGGGCAGGTTTTCGTGCCTAATTCTCTCCAAAAGTAAGTTCTCGTCGTCTTCGCGCTGGCTTCCGCCAATAATCTCGCCACCTTTTTCGGTTGCCAACATATCCATAGCTAACACTACATCAGAATTGTTGGGGTCGCGTTTCATATAAAATGCTTTCACAGAAGCTGGATAGCGATGGATGATGCATGGTTTATCGAATTGTTCCATGAGTGCTTCCTCTTGTGGAGCACCAAAATCTTCGCCCCAAGGGAATGGTCGAATTTCCACTTCCTGATTATCTACCTTGCGAATCAATGGAATATCATTTTTCTGTAACCAATCGACTGCTTCGTCGTAACTTAATCGGTAAAATGGTCGTCGAATCTTTTCGAGCTTTGTAATATCGCGCTCCAATGTATTTAATTCTCTGATATTGTTCTTCAATACATATTGTACAATATATTCGACCATATCTTCAGCTAAATCCATATCGTCCTGAAGGTCGAAAAATGCCATTTCGGGTTCGACCATCCAGAACTCAGTTAAATGTTTACGAGTTTTGGAAAGTTCTGCACGAAATGCTGGACCAAAAGTATAAACTTTACCCAACGCTAATGCACTTGCTTCTGCATATAATTGTCCAGATTGCGATAAATAAGCACTTCCTAAATCGAAATACTTGGTTTCGAATAGAGTAGAAGTACCCTCGCATGCACTCGGAGTAAGCATTGGCGAATCGATTTGTTTAAATCCATTGCCGTCGAAGAAATCTTTGATTGCTTTAATTACGGAAGCACGTACACGCATAATAGCATGCTGACGACTGGATCGCAACCATAAATGACGGTGAGCCATCAAAAAAGCATCGCCGTGTTCCTTGGGTGAAATTGGATAATTCTGAGATATCTGATAAATGGATAAATCCTGTACATCTATTTCGTAACCACTTTGGGCACGGTCGTCCTTCCGTACCTGACCAACTATACGAACAGATGATTCCTGAGTCAATTTCTTTGCATTTTCGAAAACAGTTTCCGAAACGTTACCTTTGAACACAACACACTGGTTAGTGCCTGTGCCATCTCGCAATTGAATAAATATTAATTTTCCTTTTTCTGTTTTATCGGCTACCCAGCCGTTGAGAACGATCTCTTTTCCTTCATATTCAGAAAGGTTTTCGATGTAATTATATTGCTTGTATCTACTTTCCATAAATAATAATTTTTTAATATCATACAAAATTAAGAATTTATTGACGATAAAGACAATGAATTATGAAGTAATTGCAGAAAAATCCAAGAAAGTTATGTTTTTTTTATTGCTTCCACTTCAAAAAACTTCTCAATAGATTTTCCATCTGACGCGAAGCAATTGCCTTTTTGTCGGTACCAGAAGTGTCAATGATATCATCTTGTTCTTCTGGTCGGGCAAACATCAGAGTGAAAGCATAGGTTAATAGAATGGAAAATTCAAGACCGAGAGCAAAAAATACTAATGAAGGCTCGGATGCAGGGATAAATTTCAATCCACGCAAACCAATAATAATTATGAGAAAAGCAGCTCCAATATAAACAAACCCTAAAATTGTATTGGAATATTTTTCGGTAAAGTGATTACGCAAATATAATCGCAAGCCACCAACTGGGTGAATAAGTTTATACAAAAAATTGTTGTTCCTCCAATCAAGTGCATTGCGAAGAATTGATAAGTCGTCGAAATGAACTCGCCAGAATTGGCTCAATTCCCTCAAATCGTTTGCATCAGCATTGATTATTTGATTGGCAATTTCAGGATCATAGTTATTGCATCTTGTTCCATAAAGAACAAGATGGATGTTTGCAATTGACGTAATTATCTCTCGCTCAATCTTTTGCCGAAAATACCCGACACTAACTGGCATCATAGTGGTAGCTATCGTTGCAAAAAGTAATGCACTAAGCAGCGATATAGTGGAAAAAGAAAAAAGAGGTTGAAACCAATATCTGCTATCAGGTTCCATCGAAGTTGGTGTATGAAGATCCACAGCCCAATTTCCCCAATAGGAAACTTCTCTTATTTTTTTTCTATCTTCTATTTTTATTTTGTCGTTATTCAATAAACGCTGAACAAGCTTGTCGTCATCTTTTGTTTGTCCTCGTAACTCAGTTTTGTTGTAAATTTTTCCGTTCAAATTATGTTCCACAAAGTACTGAACAAGATTAATCAATACAAAATACGATAGAATAAATCCAACCAAAAGAAATAAATAAAGGATAAACCGATGTGTGTTGGTAGGTTTTGCTAAATCAATGTAATTTAATTTTCCTTTTTCCATTTGATTTATCCTAAAAAATGTAAATTAATCAATTGATTTTAATATTGAAACAGAAATTTGAAATTTCCACTCTTTCCAATCTTGGTTATGAATAACATTGTTAACCGGGATATTCAATATTGCAGATATCGATGAATAATATCCTTTGGCAATAGCATAGTCGTAGTTCAATCCAATAGCGGTGTTAATTATAGCTGTGTTATATTCACCATAAATACCTCTTTTGATAACTCTCTTCCTTGTTCCATCAATAAACTGTTCAGTATCGGGTGATAGAATTTCTTCTATATGTTTGGCATCATTTCCTAACAGATAATAAAAATTAAGTCCTCCTAGGACTGACAAATGAGACTCCAACAATCTATATTTATAAAATCCACTTAGAGACAAGGAGGTACGTTCTTCGTCCATAGTGTAATTATACTTTGTTAAGTAATCATTAATTCCATCCGATCTTGGAATTTGAATTGTTTGCGAAAAGTTTGCATTTGATTTCGCAAAGGACGTCTTAAGGGTAATTGCACTCAAATCACTTATCCAGTAATCATAGGCAACGCCTATTTCCAACGAATATCCGTTACCATTTTGGTATTTACAGCAAGGAGTATAATCTTCCAGAAAGTCGAAATCCCCCACAGATGAATTGATGGAATAACCTCCGGTTATGCCAATGAATTGAGAAGGTGTGGAATAAGGTAATCTGAATGAATATTGCCAATCGAAGCCTTGCGAATAAACTTCAGAAAATACAAAAAGCATTGCTATACTTAAGAAATACCTCATTCTTCAAACCAATGTATTTTGTGATAACTAACCTCATCATCGAAAGTTACTTTTAGAATGTATATTCCTGATGCGAGTTTAGGAAGTTCAATTTTTTGTTCATATATTAATGGAGTTTTGTATTCCGAAATTGAAAAGCAATACCTTCCATAATAATCGTATAATTCGAAAGTTACTATGCCAGAGGAATTTAATTGATAATATAAATTAATTGTTGCCAAATTGGCAAATGGTTTTATGGAATTAACAATCATCTTTGGAGGAAATGCTTTCAAATCCAGTCCGCAAATAGAATCAATAACTACTGTGCCATTTTTTATGTTTTCGGGTATCAAATTAAGAGTCCTTTCGCAATGTTCATTGCCAAGTTTAGGCGATTTAAAGCTAATAGTAGTAGAATTTGAATTGCCTAAAAACGTGTTGAATTTCAACTTTAAAAGTATTGAATCTGCCGAAAATTGTGTTTTCTTAGGTTTTCTAATATGTATAGCTAATTTACCTTCAACATTCTCCTGAATTGAGATTATTTCTATTGGTTGAGAAAGTGCGGTATTGTTTAAATCGTAACCGACATAATGAAGAATTGAACGGTCATAATAAAGAGTATCAGTAAATTCATTTGCAAAAGTAATATACGGATTTGTTTTAATAGGAACAATTAGCAATGTTCCTGGACGAACGCGATGACTATCGATTTCCAATTTTGCAATAGCTGGAGTGGATGCTACACCTTTTAGATCAATGATAAATTTAGGGAAATCAGTGTTGTTGTGTAAAATTAACGAAGCAGTGAACAGTTGGGGTAATACAGGTTCGAAATTTAAGTTAATCCTACCAAACTCGTTTGGTGGAACGATTAGAGAATTCTCTTTAACCGAGAAAGCAAACATCGGTTGTTGGTTGGTAACCTCAATCTTTTCGATACGAAGTGTGTCGTTACCTATATTTCGGATTAAAATTGTGGTGTCTTTTGTGGAACGGCAATATGGATAATATAGGTAAATATTTTCGAAATCAATAGTAGTATTATTTACCTGTATTACCGGTTCCATTGTCCTACCCACGATATAAAATACAACTTCCTTTGAAGAATTGGGAACAAATTTAAATCGACTGTCTGCATCACTTTTTATTATATACTTTAAAACGAAGTTTCCTCGTTCAGCAAGGGTTAAATCAACCTTAACCTTAGAAATAGAATTTGGTTGCAAATGCTTATTTTGGTTGATTGTTTGAGTGATTGTATATTTAAAATCGATAAAAGCTGGGCTTTCGATTCTCTCCTCAAGAGCATTGAATGGGAAGTTGCTGGAATTTAATATATCAAATTCCAGATCCAATTTTTTATTTGATTGAACTGCACCTAGAAATATCGTATCATTGCTGAAAACATAATTTGAATTGACTACATTCAATTGCTGTTGAAGTCCAGTACCAACAAGTAAAACTTTGCAGTAATCTTCTTTTTCCTGCAAATTTTTAAAATACAACCGAATCTCTGCGGTATCAGCACCCTTATTCCTTGGTTGATAACCGATTTCCCAATCTACAATATCTCTTTTCCTGGGAAAAATTGGATTTATTTCGTGAAAATCAGGTAAAAATTCGTCCAGAGTTACTTTGGGAGTAATCAACCGTAATTCTTGTTTTTCCACTTGAAGATTATCCCGAAATGTGCTCCTTACTTTCCAAGTAGATTTTACGGGAACTGGTGGAGCAATAAATACAGAATCAAAGTTTAATTCATCAACATAGCCATCAATTAGTTTATTTGTTTTTTTTGTAAAATAGTGAAATTGTTTTTGCAAAGCTAGGCTTGTATCGGGTGGAATTCCAAAACCAACTACAATATCGGCATTATACCATCCCAAAGGATATACTGTTAAATTGGTGTCGGCTCTATACTGAAGCAATATTTGGCTTTCACTTTTGGGTAGAACTTTAATTGGAAATACAGGTGAAATATGACGATAACTAAGGAATTCGTCGGGTATTGTTTCGAAACTATAACGGAAAATACCGAAAGTTGGTTTTACTCCAAAAATATCGTATGAATTGTTTGTTGCATTTTTATATTTTATGTAGAAATCAAGAGAATCGCCAATATATACAGGTCCGAGATTGATTTCAGTTAACTTTGGGTAATCCAAGGAATATATATCACCTATTTCCTGGCAAAGCAGGTCAAAATTTAGCAAAAAGAGAAGAATATATATTAACAATCTTGGCACAAATTTCTTTTTTGATAAAAAACAATTCTACGAAATTAAAGAATTAACAAAAACGTTTTATTAATTTTGAATTCAAATTTTTACAAATTATGAAAAGTTTCATCAAAATATTTATTTTATTTTTGCTTTTATCTCAATTATCACAATCACAAATAAATAATAAATCAGTTCAGGTACTTGTTCGAGGGATGGTAACAGACCAAATGGATAATAGTCCTTTGCAAGTTGAAGTGCGTTTTGAAGATCCAACAGGGAAATTTTTTAAAATCAGTTCCAACTCACTTACGGGCAAGTACGAACAAATACTATCATCAAATACTCAATACAAAGTTCGTCTGTTTGCAAACAACATTTTTCCAACTGAATTTATACTCACAACACCAGAAGTGAAAGCTTATACAGAAATAGAGCAAAACTACCAGGTTATCAAACTTGAACCTGGCCGAACAGTACTTGTGTATGATTTGTTTAGCAAAGGAAAGACAGAATTAAATAGCGCTATCACACAATTTATAGATGAACTAAATATCAAAATGCGTTTCAACCGAAATGTGAAAATTAAAATTGAAGTTTTAGGTACTGATTCTAAGGATAGTTTTATTAAAACTACAGAGAAAAAAGTTAAAAAGAAAACTATATCTGAAACTTCTTTTAACAGGAACGATTTTGAAGCAATTGTCGACAAGCGTTACTCGATAATAAATGAAGTCAGAAGCAAATTATCAAATCCCGAAAGAGTATCGATAAACTACAATAAGAGTGCTGAGATTTCCGACAGACTTCTCGATAATTGTCCTAATTGCGATACAAGAGTTGTGGTAACTGATTTTGATCCAACATTAAAATGAAAAAATTATGAAGAAAAATAGATTTGTTTTGGTCAATGCTGTAATGTTTTTGTTGCTATATACTCTTTATTCTCAACAGAATATTGAACCTGAAGAGATGGACCAAGATATCGAATTATCGCAAGATACGATTTGCTTCAAGTATCAATTTTTTCCCAAAGATACTTTGATATACAAACTCGAAGCACTGGACAGCATCTCCACGTTGGACTCTGAACCATTTTTCCGTCAAAGGACTGAATATATCATGGTTATTGTGGATTCAATAGACAAAGCACGTAATTATTTTTTAAATTATGAAACAGTGGAATATCGATCCAAGGAATGGGTTCTTGGTGGAGATACAATACAAAGAAGTAAATCCAACCACATTGGCAAGAAAGCTCTTATAGTAATCGATTCTTTAGGGAACAGATTGTTGGCAAAGAATATGAATACCGAGGCAGCTCTTACTCATCCAGGAGGTTTATTCCAACCAATTTTGTTTTTCCCTCTACAAGAAACCTGTAAAAAACAAATGCAAAGTTGGCTTATACGAACCTCAGATACTTTAGTTGAAAACGCCTTTCCCCCAGCGGTGCTCAACAGCACATCATTAATGAAGATTTCGAAGATTGAGAAATCTGAAAGTGACACTTCTGTATTAATTACATTTGTACGAACTGGAAAAGGTTTATATGCAATTATGAATAATGAATTAGATGTGGAACTAACCTCGGTAACTAATTCCTATGGAGAATTAACATTAAGTTTAACAAGGAACTTGCCGATTAAATATACAATGACACAAGAGCTCAAAGTGAAGTTGAAGGTGAACGAAGGAGCAGAAAAGCCTACCTGGCAAAATACAATTATAACCTATGAATTAGTAAAACAAAGTCATAACGACAAGTTTATTCAGGAAGAAATAAACAGAATGCGAAAAGAATTAAAGAAGTCCAGATAATCAATATTCTATTTGAGTATGGAGAGCAATTTCTTCCAGTACCCCAGCTACACGAAAGCATTCGACTAACTCGCCTTCGAAAACAGCTGATTTACCTTTGGTATGGACCTCCCATGCATAAGCTTCGGCTTGCTCCGGCGTACAATGAATTGCCTTAATTAATTGAGATATAACTTCGTCGAATGTATGCCAGTCATCATTGAATAGGATAACACGAGCAGGAATTGTAGTTCCGCTAATTTCTAGGATATCAGGCAAATCCTGTTCCTGAGGAGAGATGTTCGAAAGTATTTCCATTTTTGTCTCTAAGTTCTACAAGCTAATCTTCATTTGTTACAATAATATAATCCAAAATTAATAATTATTGTCTAAATAATTAGATAAACCAAACTGATTTTATATTAAAAAATCTTTGACAAAAAATACCGAGGGTAATTAAATCATAAGTACATATATTTCAGTGTATTAGATGGAATATATAACTGTTTTTAGCGAAAAAGTTCAAAATCGTTCATTTTTAACTTTTTTATTCAAAATTCTTTTCATAATTTTACAAAATCAAAATTGGCAGAAGAATTGATAAACAATAAATTCAGATTATATCTCGAAAGGATAAACGACATAGTTTACGATGTCGATAGAAACTACATCATTACTTACGTCAACGCAAGTGACTACAAGTTACGTGGTTTTTTACCATCTGAGGTTATTGGCAAAAACATAAGGTCTCAAATACATCCTGAAGATTTAGCCAAATACGAAACAGAATATATTAGTTTTTTAGAATCGTTCAAAAAAAATCCAAATTTAGAAACACCCAAATATCGATTGAGACTACTTAGGAAGGACATACTTACTTTTGGGTGGATACTTCGCTAAGTTTAGCAATTTTCGATCATGATTTTGCTGGATTCATTTCAGTGTGCCGTGATGTAACAAAAGAAGTGGAGAATTACCAGAAACTTTTCGATACACAAGAAGCACTGCAAGAAATGCTTCGACAGAAGGATTCACTATTTTCAGTTATTGCCCACGATTTGAGAACACCAATTCATAATTTCATCTACTTCTCTGATTTCCTGTTCGATAAATACGACGATCTTAATGATGAAAATCGTGAAAAACTAAAACGACAAATGTCCAATTCAGCTAAAAGACTGAATGAATTACTCGAAAATCTTTTAACTTGGTCGCGGTTCCAAAGGGGACAGATTATCCCAAATTTTCAACCTGTAAAGTTGTGCGAAGTTATCAATAAGTCGTTATACTCTCTTGAAGATGTTGCAAAAGCAAAAGATGTTTCTGTAAACATTGATTGTCCAAACGACCTTAACGGCAAATGGGACGAAAATATGATCCTGGCTGTTTTTCGGAATTTAATTGCAAATGCAATTAAATTCAGTTATCGCAATAACAAGATTGATATTCAAGTTGAGACAAATCATAAATATTTAATAACTTCTATCACTGATTATGGGAAAGGTATTCATCAGGAACTTATACTTCACCTATTCGAAGTAGGTAATAAAATCGGCACAATTGGTACTGAAGGAGAACCATCTTCGGGAGTTGGACTAACTATTTGCAAAGATTTTCTGGAAGTACACAAAGGAAAAACTGAAGTTCAATCTGTAATTGAAAAAGGTTCAACGTTTAAAATATATCTCCCAATTGAACAAACTGAATCGAATACTTTGTAATTTTGAATTTTTAGGAATTTAATTTTGCCAATTTCTGATATTATTACTAAAAGGGACTATTCCAAGGAAGACATTATGGAACTCTTATCCATATCTGAAAAGTCAGATTTGGATTTGCTTAAGAGTGAAGCATATAAAGCAATGAAGCAATATGTTGGAGAAAAGGTTTATCTAAGAGGATTAATCGAGTTTTCCAATTATTGCGTAAATGATTGCTTTTATTGTGGTATTAGGAAAAGCAATCGAGATTTACCAAGATTTATCCTTAGCAAAAAGGAAATTTTGGATTCAGCAATATGGTGTGCCGAAAAGGGCTATGGTTCTGTTGTTCTCCAGTCAGGCGAACGACACGATGATGCTTTTGTTAGCTTTGTGGAAGAATGTGTTCACGATATCAAACAGGCTACAATTAGCGATACTTTACCAAATGGATTAGGAATTACTTTGTGTGTGGGCGAGTTAAGTTACGAACAATATAAAAAATTATATGACGCCGGCGCCCATCGCTATTTGCTGAGGATAGAAACAACTAACCGCGAACTTTTTAAAAAATTTCACCCCGAAAGTCAAAGTTTCGAAAGAAGGTTGAAATGTTTGAGCAATTTAAAGGAAATCGGTTATTATGTTGGTACTGGAGTTATGATTGGCCTTCCTGAACAAACAATAGAAGATTTGGCAAACGATTTGATGTTTTTTAAAGAATTGGATATTGATATGATAGGTATGGGACCCTATCTAATTCACTTAAGTACACCAATGAAGGAACATAAAAACTATTTCTTTGATAATCAAAAGAATATCTACAAATTGGCTCTTAAAATGATTGCAGTAGCGCGTCTTTATCTTAAAGATGTAAACATTGCCTCTACTACTGCTTTACAAGCAATGTTTCCTTGGGGGCGCGAGGAAGGTTTGCTATTTGGAGCAAACATAATTATGCCGAACCTTACCCCAATGGATGCTCGGAAAAATTACGAGCTATATAACGGTAAACCATGCTTGGATGAATTCCAGGGAGACTGTTTTAAGTGTATCACTTCGCGGATTGAATCTACTGGCAGAAATGTAGCACTTAATGAATGGGGCGATTCCCTGCACTATATTGCCCGAAAAAAATAAATTTCCTAATAATTCCGAAGAAAGTAGGTCTATAATTTCAATATTTTTTCGATAATTATAATTGCATTTGTCTCTACTGGTTCTAAGTTAACCTTTTTAGTTTTTGGTTGTTTTTTGGGTAGTGTCTTTGTATCATATTCGTAGTTAAACACTCTTGCTGGAATATTTAATTCTTTTAATTTATTAGTGAGTGTATTGGAACGGGCTTCTAAAAACGCCTGCATTTGTTCCTGAGCAGTTATTGTTATTTTTATATTCTTTTTCTTGTTATTAACCAACTCTGTGCGAGTTTGTTTGATGTTCTTGAAGTTCATTTCACTTGCCGATATCACCATCTTGAATTGAAGATTTTTATTAAGTGAATAGAATTCCTTAAAAAACGCCAAAAATTCTACTCCTTCATTCGTCATATTGCTGTCTGCAGACTTGAACAAAGGTAATTTATGTAACTCTGAATTTTCTTGAATTTTGCGTACCAAAAACATTTTACTGGCTTCTGTATACTTGCCGGTTTTGGCTGTTTCGAATGTGTGCAAACCACCAACTTCGATATAGTTTTTAAAAACTGTATAGTACTTGGTGCCTTGTTTTAATACTGCTTGTAATGTACCTTCATCATTGGAACGAGCAATTACAGGTTTGTTGGTCAAATCGGCAAATCTCACCTCCACATTAACAGGCTCGCCCAAATCATTCTTTATTATTGCATTTAAAAGGAGTGTTTCTCCTGCTTTGGTATGATCTATTTGAGAGTAAAGATTTATTGAAATAGCAAACAATGCAAAAATTAAAAATATGTTCTTCATACTTTTTTGTTAAATAGTTCTTTTAATGATGAAATTTTTTCGTAAACTGAATCAATATTATCTTTATTAATGACGATTGTATTTGGCAATTCATTGGGATTCTTAGCTTCTTGTTTGATGGTTAATGTTTTGGATGTTTTATTCAATTTCAATTCCAGTTTAGAAGTAGTCTCAATTTGTTTATTAATCGGCATCTTCGGATTTGAATTTGTTTTTATTAATCAATTCATGATAAATTGGAGATTGCTGAACAGCTGCAGTATTTGCCATTTGGTCGCATTGCTCATTGAACAAATCTCCATTATGACCTTTCACCCAATTGAATTGGAATTCATATTTATTCAGATAAACAGCAAGTTGCTCCCATAGATCTTGATTTTTTACTGGTTCTTTGTTCGACTTTTTCCAACCGTTTTTTTGCCAGGAATTTAGCCAGCTTTTATTTATAGCGTCCACAACATACTGCGAATCGCTAAAAATATCTATTTTATATTTTTTATCACTGGTTTTTTTTTCATCAAAATAAGAAACAGCAGAAATGATTGCGGTAAGTTCCATACGATTGTTTGTAGTATTAGGATTCGACTCGGAATGGCGATACTCTACATCTCCCCGAAGTAATATCCAAGCAAAACCACCTTTGCCAGGATTACCCAAACAAGCACCATCTGTGTATATTTTTAAAATGTTATCCATAGCACCTAATCTTTTTTGAATAATTTCGTCAAAAATGTTAATTTGCAAAATTATAAAATATAAATTTAAGGAAATTATGTCGAAACCAATTCATTTTACAGACGATACTTTCAATCAAGAAGTTCTGCAAAGCGAAATCCCCGTAGTTGTGGATTTTTGGGCAACTTGGTGTGCACCTTGCAGAATGATAGCTCCAATTATTGATCAATTTGCAGTTGAATACGAAGGCAAAGCAAAAATTGGGAAATTAGATGTGGACAACAACCAAGAAGTAGCTATGACCTACGGAATTCGCTCAATTCCTACAGTATTGATTTTTAAGGAAGGTAAAATTGTCGACTCGATTGTTGGTGCTGTACCTAAAAAGGTATTACAAGAAAGATTGGAAGCTCACTTATAGTGATCTATGAATAGAAGATTAGAATTTAACGAAATCCAATACAAGATGGAAAACATACCATCTTGGGAATTATCGTCAGAGTTCATTTCCAAAACATACACATTTGAGAATTTTAAGCAAGCAATTAATTTTACACAAATAGTTGGGGATGCCGCAGAAGAATTGGACCACCATCCCGATATATTAATATTTGGCTGGAATAAAGTTCGGATAACTTTATCGACACATTCTGCAAAAGGCTTAACCCAATTGGACTTTGATTTATCTGATAAAATTGAAAAAATATTCAACAACCTAAAATAGAGGTTAAAAATGGAAAGTGCAATTTATGACATTTGGGCGAGAGAAATCTTGGACTCTCGCGGCAATCCTACTTTGGAATGCGAAGTAGTGCTCGAAGATGGTTCGTTTGGAGTTGCTGCAGTTCCTTCGGGAGCAAGCACAGGCGAAAACGAAGCTGTGGAATTACGTGATGGCGACAAAAGTCGCTACTTAGGCAAAGGGGTTACGAAAGCAGTTGATAACATTAACGACGTAATTGCCGAACAACTCGATGGAATGGATGCTACTGAGCAATTCCAAATCGATTCGATTATGATTGAATTAGATGGTACGGAAAACAAAGGCAAATTAGGTGCTAACGCAATTTTGGGAGTTTCTATTGCAACTGCAAAAGCTGCTGCTGATTACTTTGGACTACCATTATTCCGTTATCTTGGGGGTATTCAGGCTCGTTACTTACCAGTTCCTATGATGAATATCCTAAATGGAGGAAAACACGCTGATAATAACGTTGATATTCAGGAATTTATGATTGCTCCAGTTGGAGCTGATACTTTTGCGGATGCTCTTAGAATGGGCACCGAAGTGTATCATACACTTAGAACTGTACTAAAATCCAAAGGATATAACACAGCTATTGGAGATGAAGGTGGATTTGCTCCATCGTTAAAATCCAACGAAGAAGCTTTGGAAGTAATTTTAGCTGCTATCGAGCAAGCTGGATATAAACCATGGGAAGATATTGCTTTGGCTCTTGATGTTGCAGCTAGCGAAATGTACGAAAATGGTAAATACAAAATGTTTAAATCAACTGGCGAACTGAAGACCGCTGATGAAATGGTTGATTGGTACAAGAATTTAATTAGCAAGTACCCGATTTATTCAATCGAAGATGGATTAAGTGAAAGTGACTGGGAAGGTTGGGCAAAACTTACCACAGCTTTGGGCAACAAAATCCAATTAGTAGGCGACGACAACTTTGTAACAAATCCAAAGTTTTTACAAAAAGGCTTCGATTTGGGAGTGGCTAATTCTATTCTAATAAAATTGAATCAAATAGGAACAGTTAGCGAGACCATTCACACAATTGAAATGGCCAAGTCCCACGGCTACTCTACAATTATTTCGCACCGAAGTGGCGAAACCGACGATACCACAATATCTGATTTAGCTGTTGCGTTGAATACGCGACAAATTAAGACCGGAGCTCCTGCACGCACCGATAGAGTTGCCAAGTACAATCAATTGCTTCGTATCGAAGAAATGCTAGATGACTTTGGTATCTATGCCGGCATCGAAATCAAAGAAAGAGGACTATTCGGATTATAATATCCTTGCTCTGTAATTAATTCATTCATCCGATGGCTTACGGGTCGTCGGATGATTCTTTATAGAGAAGTATCGATTTTGCTCAAGATAACAAGGGTGTTATTCTGAGCAAGCTGAAATTTCCCCCTCACAGAGGAGAGACAAAGGGGAGGAGTTCAGACCGAACTCACCCCCCAAGCCCCCTCTCTTAGGAAGAGAGGGGGAGACGAAAACATTTCTATAAATTCCATTCATAATTATATAAATCATAGCTTACGAATTTATTCGTAGGTAATAAAAATATCCCCTCTAAAAGAGGGGGATTAAGGTGTGTGTAAAAATGTATGAATGATAATTAATCTCTTAAAATTATGACTAATCGCCTCCCCCGTCTCTTCGAGACACCCCCTCAGAGAGTGGGAGCGAGGAAAAAATCATAACCCCCTCTTTTTAAGAGGGGGTAGGGGGAGTTCTGACCGACCTCACCCCAACCCCTCTCCTAAGAGACGAGGGGCTATAAAGAAAGATGGAGCCCATATTCGAGATGGACTCCATCTAAATTACGCCTACCTCACTACCACAAATTTATTTGTGTATTCCTTGCCTTGTGATATAAGTTTTAGTATGTAATTGCCCGAGGGAAGTATCATTTCAATCTTAATTCTGTTATCTACTGGTTGAGGTCCTCGGTCATCATTTAATATTCTGCCCTCTATATCCGTTATTATCATTCTATCAACCATCATCGGAGTGTGCAATTCTATATTTATTGCATTGTTAATATAGTCTATTCTCTTTATTATTCCTGTTGCTTCGGGTTCTGACTGTACATCGGTTAAATACCATTTGTTGGAATATAATATTGTTGGCCCCCACCTATCGTGCAAAAGTAATTTGTTGTCTGTTGTTGTTATAATAATGTATGAATAAGTTGAATATTGATATACGTGATTACGTGTAGCTAAATCATAAATACTGTTATTAATATCGGTATTATTTTTGGTGTAAACTATAATTTTCTTTGAATCGTTCGAGAAACACATAGTGATACACAGAGAATCATTGAATGACGACCCATCACTCGTTACACCAGGAATATACATACGAGTCCCTTCAAAATCGTGTAAATGCAAATAATTTCCTTGACGAAACGCTATGTATTGATTGTTGTTTGATATTCTTACTTCCCAAATTCCATCTGATCCACTGGGAAACTCAGCATATCTTTTAACCATAGTTAAGGTTTCTGCATCCCATAATTCTACTTGAAATGTGCGACGAGGATCGGCTCCAGGAGCAGGTGCACTCAGTCCCATTAAGATGTATTTTCCATCCTTCGACATCACCATCTCGGTCGGCCTTCTTGGGGATATATTTTGTTTTTTGACCACTTTCTTCTGTTCAAAATCGTAAATAATAAGATTATATTGCCCTATGCTTGTATTTTCACTAAAAAACAAACAGCGGGTATTATCTGGGTACGCTCCTACGTTATCATTAAAAGTACCTCCATCGTCATAATTATCTATTATTTTCCCCGTTTCATAGTCCCAAACTAATATTCCTTTATGATTGTGTCCTGGTCCAGTAAGGACTTTTTTTCCCATCGGGTGTGATATTTATTCCGAAAAATTCATATTCAAGACCAATAAATTGCCCTTCTTCAAATTTCCTTATTCTTTGACCATTGTTGATATCAAGTTCCCAAATCTCGTGATTGCACGCAGCTATTATATTTCCATTGATTGGATGGAATACTGCGTCGTTGAACCACCTGGTCAAGGTGTCTGGTAATTTCGGAATACTCCAGATTGCATCTGCATCACCGTTCGGTACTTCCTTCGTCCACGCCCGCTGCCCAGAGATGAGCAAAAATAAGAAAGCTATAAATAATCCCGACTTAAAGATTATTCCTACATTTTTTTGTTTTGAATTCATAATTTGAACTCCTAATTGATTTTTTTATTTCAAGATTATAAAATAACAATAATACAAAAACACTTTAAATGCACAAAAAGTTACAAACCAACTGCACTTTTTTATACTTTTTTCAAAATTGCAAATTACATATATCTATATAATCCATTAAACCCCGTTTTTGTTTCAATATACCTAAAAGTAATTTTTATGGTAAGAGAAAAAATATCCCCCTCTATAAGAGGGGGATAATAGGAATAGAATTAGATTCTTGCGGTTTAGATTGTGATGTTATTTTTTTAATTTTAGCTTTTAATTTAAACCACGTTTACGGAGCAATGGTTCGATGCTTGGATCATTTCCTCGGAATTGACGATAAAGCTTTGCTGGATCGTCGGTATTGCCCTTTTCTAAAATGTTCTGACGGAACGACTGAGCAGTTTTCTTATCGAAAATACCTTTTTCCTTGAATGCTTCGAATGCATCGGCATCCAAAACTCCCGACCAGATGTAACTATAATATCCGGCATCGTATCCACCCGAGAATATGTGCCTGAAATAAGGACTTCGGTATCGCGAAATAATTTCGGGGATTAATCCGATTTCTGCAAGATAATTGTTCTCGAACTCATTTATTTCGCCAACTATTGGTTCGGTGATCGTATGATACTTCATATCGAGTAAGGCAGCTGCAAGGAATTCGCCGGTTACAAATCCTTGGTTGAATTTGGAACTGTTTTCGATTTTTTGAATTAATTCGTCTGGCATTGGCTCGCCAGTTTTGTAATGACGTGCATACATTTTCAACATTTCACGTTCAGTTGCCCAGTGCTCCATAATTTGGGAGGGTAATTCCACAAAATCGCGTGAAACATTGGTTCCACTCAATCCGACATAGTTGCAGTTGGATAATAAACCGTGGAGGCAGTGACCAAATTCGTGGAAAAATGTTTCAACTTCATCCAAAGTGAGTAATGAAGGTAATTCTGGAGTGGGTTTTGTGAAGTTGCAAGTTAAACTTACGTTTGGATCTACTTTTTTCCCGTTTTTGTAGAATTGCTCGCGGTAATTAGTCATCCAAGCACCACCTCTTTTGGAATCACGTGGAAAATAATCCATATAAAGAATTCCTAAATGTGAACCGTCAGCGTTTAGAACTTCGTAGGGAACAACATCTGGATGGAAAACAGGCAAATCCTTGCGTTCTTTGTAAGTAATTCCGTATAAACGTTTTGTTAATTCAAAAATACCATCTCTTACGTTTTCCAATTTAAAGTATGGTCGTATATCTTCCTCGTTTAAATCGTATTTTTCTTTTCGAACTTTTTCGGCATAATAACGCCAGTCCCAAGGTTGCAATTTAAAGTTGTTTCCTTCTCGGTAAATCATTGATTGTAAATCATAAGCTTCAATCTTCATAGTCTTTACAGTTGGCTCCCATAAGCGATTGAGTAAATTCATAACTCCATCAGGATTTTTAGCCATATTTTGTTCCAAAACATAAGCGGCGTGAGTAGGATAGCCAAGTAGTTTAGCTCTTTCCAAACGAAGATTTGCAATTTGACGAATAACCTCCTTATTGTCGAATTCATCACTATTGTTTGCTCTGTCGGCGTAAGCTCGTCCAATCTTTTCTCTTAATTCTCTTTTGGCAGAATATTGCAAAAATGGCATAACAGAAGGATTTTGCAAAGTAAATACCCATTTTCCATCCAATTTCATAGCTTTTGCATCGGCTTCAGCGGCATCTATTAATGATTGTGGTAATCCTTCCAAATCTTCTTTTCTGTCGATGATTAATTTAAATTTTATTGTTTCTTTTTGAACGTTGTTCCCGAATTTTAAAGTTAATAATGACAATTTGCTGTTAATGTCCTTTAATTTTGCTTGATCGGCATCATTAAGGAGTGCTCCATTTCTTTTAAAATCGTTGTAGTATTTTTCGAGCAGTCTTGTTTGTTCTTGATTTAGGTTGAATTGGGCACGATTGTCCCATACTGATTTAATTTTCTCGAACAACTTCTTATTCATCGAAATTTCGTCGCTATGTGCTGAAACCAATGGTGAAATTTGCTCGGCAATCTTCTGCATTTCTTCGTTTGTTACAGAACTATTAAGATTGTAGAAAATAGTTAAAACTTGGGTTAGCAATTCACCACTACGGTCCATTGCTTCCACTACATTGGCAAATGTGGGAGCATCTTTCGATTTAATAATTGCATCCACTTCTTTTTTATGCAATTTGATTGCCTCTTTAACGGCTGGGAGGTAATCTTTTGTTTTGATTTTATCGAATGGTGGCAACCCGAATGGGGTTTTAAATTCTTCCAGTAAAGGATTGGAAAATACAGTGGCTGTCATAGCTAAACTCATTAAAATAAATAATAAACTCTTCATAATAACTCTTGTTTAAATAATAAATAAATTAGTTTAATTCTTTTGTTAAAAACGAATGAATTGGTTTTATATGTTTCGAGATAATCACAAGACCCAAAATTATTAGATAATATTTGGCATTCGAGGTTAAATAATAAATATTATAATTCCAACCCCAAAAAAAGAACTGAAAATTGGCAATTGCTGCAGTAAAAGTAGCAATAGTTGCAATTACACTGCGTATATGAATGTTTTTAGAAAAAATGTTTGCAATAAAATAACTGCCCAGCCATGCAAAAATTGATAGAGGTGCAATAAAAATTAAAGAACCTGCTGCAGTTGCTAAACCCCTTCCACCTTTAAATTTAAGAAATATACTATAATTATGACCTAATACAGCAAAAATTGCTCCGATTAAACCATAATCAATCACTTTATTGTACATAAGTCCAATTAATACAGCACCGAATCCTTTTAATAAATCCAAAAGAAGACAAGAAATTCCAATCCACTTATTCTGTGTTACTTCGAATGCATTCCTTGCGCCAACATTGCGACTTCCTTGGTCCGAAATGTCGATTTTGGCAAATATCTTGGAAATTATATAAGAAAAAGGAATTGCTCCCAAAAGATATGAAATTAATGCTATAATCAACTTTGCAGTAATATCAGTCATTTCTTTTTCCAATTTTAATTTGAATTATCGATAATATCAATAAGAATAAGAAAAGAAGATAAGCAATTGCCGAGGCATATCCCATAGCATCGGCTTTGATGAATGCCTGATCGAATACATAATAAACCATTGTTGTTGTGGAATAAAGCGGACCTCCCTTAGTCATTACGAAAATTTCGATAAATACTTGGAATGATTTAATCAAATCGATCAAAAGAACAAAGACTATTGTGGAGCGAATTCCGGGTAACGATATTATCCTCATTGTTTGCCAGAAATTTGCACCAGAAAGCCTGGCGCTTTCGTACAATTCTTTGGGTATTGTTTGCAAACCAG
>CAYOPF010000010.1:1580-36257 GCA_964405755.1 uncultured Chloroherpeton sp. | reverse complement strand
TATGCAAAATTAAAGCATAAAAAGGGCTTGCCTGAAGGCCATGCTCAAGTTATCAGAGAATTAGTTGTACCTGTAATATACGGGAATAAAGTTAAAGCAATATTCGGAGTTGGAAATAAACCTGAAAACTACAACACGGATGACGTTAATGCTATTACTATTTTTGCCAGTTTTGTTTACGAAATAATTGAAAAAAAGAGAACTGAACAAGCATTAATTGAAAATGAAAAAAAATACAAGCATTTGTTTAACTTAAGTCCAAATTCAATTTTTTTGATAAATAGTAAAGGGAAATTTGAAGATTGCAATCTAGAAGCAATTAACAAGTATGGTTATTCTCTTGAAGAATTTCAGAAATTATCTCCAATTGATATTGCTGGGTACGAAAAACGAAATCAAGTTAAGGATGTAATTAAAAGAGCATTTACACAACCATTACATTTTGAATGGACTCATAGAGAAAAGAGTGGCTTAGAATTCCCAATGGAAATCCGAACCCAACCATTTAGTATTTTTAATGATTCTTTTATCATTGTCGAAGTCATTGATATTACAGAGAGAAAAAGAAATCAGGAAAGATTGGAACATAGTGAATTTTTACTACGCAACACAGAAAAACTAAGTAAAATTGGCGGATGGGAATGGGATGTTGCTAGTAAAAGACTGTTTTGGACTGAGGAGACATATAGAATCCATGATGTTGAAAAAGAATAATTAAATATGATGATGATAAGCTTATTGAATTTAGTCTAAATTGTTATCAAAATGAGGCAAAAGAAGAAATTCAGAAAGCATTTGAAAATTGTTGCAATCATGGTATTAGCTATAGTCTTGAAGTTCCCATCGTTTCTGCTAAAGGTGTGAAGAAGTGGGTACGAACTTCAGGTGATGCTATTTATTTTAAAGGGGAAATCGTAAAAGTACGCGGCAATATAATCGACATAACGGAAACAAAGAATGCTATGGATATGTTAGCTGAAAATGAATTGAAATTAAGAGAATTACTAGCTACTAAAGACAAATTCTTTTCGATAATTGCACATGATTTAAGAAGTCCAATTGGTTCTTTCAGCAAAATTATTGAAATGCTTTATGAGGAGTATGATGACTTTAGTGATGCTGAACGAAAAGATATTATAGAAAACATCAAAAAATCATCGAGCAGGGTGTATTTATTACTGGAAAATCTTCCTGAATGGAGTAGATTGCAAAGAGGAATTCTTTCAATAAATAGACAAATATGGAATATTAAGCCAATTATCCAAAGTTGTATAGAAATTGTCGAAGATTTAGCTTCCAATAAGAGTATTGAAATTACCAACTCTGTTTCAAATGAACTCAAGATTTATACTGACAAAACTATTCTAACAACTATCATACGAAATTTGATTACGAATGCTATAAAATTCACCCATAATAACGGAAAAATCGAAATTGGAATGGTAAGTATCAGATACGAAAACAATATTTCAAAAGATGTTCTTTTTGTGAAAGATAATGGTGTTGGAATGAATCCTGAAAAAATCGATTCATTATTTAAAATTGACTTGAGTGCTCCTTCAATAGGCACATCTGGCGAAAAAGGCACTGGTTTAGGTTTAATCTTGTGTAAGGAACTTACAGATAGTTTAAATGGTAAAATTTGGGTTGAAAGTAACGTAGGAAGAGGGTCGACTTTTTTCTTGCAAATCTAATAATTTCTTTTTTTATTCTCAAATGCATTTTCTTTATTTAATTCGTCTATCGATTAATTAAAGATGAAAGTGTATGAAGAATATATATGAACTATTACAACAAAAGATTCTGATAATTGATGGAGCAATGGGAACAATGCTCCAACAATACAATTTACAAGAAGAAGATTTTAGAGGAAGTCAATTTTCATTGCATCCAAAAAATTTAAAAGGATGCAATGATATTCTAAACCTAACTCAACCTGAATTAGTAGAAGAAATTCATTTTCAATACTTAACTGCAGGAGCAGATATTATTGAAACAAATACATTTAATTCTACTGCTATTTCATTGGCAGATTACGATCTTCAGGATTTTGCTTATGATATAAATAAAGCAGCAGCCCAGATTGCTAGAAAAGCAATAGAAAGATACACTTCGGAATATAACAATACACAAAAATTCATTGCTGGTGCAGTTGGTCCGACCAACAAAACTCTTTCGCTTCCAACAGATGTCAATAAACCCGGTGAAAGAAGTGTTGAATTTGAAGAGATGATCTCTGCTTATCGCACTCAAATAAAAGGTTTATTGGATGGTGGCGCGGATTTAATTTTGATTGAAACAATCTTCGATACCTTAAATGCAAAAGCGGCCTTGATTGCAACCAATGAGGAGTGCAAAGCCCAATCTGTAAAATTACCAATTATGATAAGTGGAACAATTGTGGACGCTTCCGGAAGGATATTATCCGGGCAAACTTTAGAAGCATTTATAACATCACTTTCCCATATTGAATTATTAAGTATCGGATTGAATTGTTCTTTAGGTGCAGAACAAATGACCCCTTTTGCAAAAGAACTATCTAGAATTTCACCTTTACCAATAAGCTTTTATCCTAATGCAGGTTTACCAAATGAACTAGGGCAATATGATGAAACTCCCGAAGTAACATCCTCACATATTCATAACTGGGCAATCAATGGAATGGTCAATATCGTTGGTGGATGTTGCGGAACAACTCCCGACCATATATCAGCTATAGCAAAGAAAGTACGAAACATTAAACCACGCGAAATACCAAAAATTGATTTACAGACAAAATTGTCAGGTCTTGAAATTTTGGAAATTAACCCCGAAAAGAATTTCATTAACATTGGTGAAAGGACTAATGTTGCTGGCTCGCGTATGTTTGCCCGTTTAATCAGAGAAAAAAAATATGAAGAAGCATTGGCAATTGCCCGCGAACAGGTGGATAATGGTGCTCAGATTCTCGATGTGAATATGGATGATGCAATGTTGGACGCTAAAAGGGAAATGACAACATTTTTAAAATTCTTATCTGCCGATCCCGACATAGCAAAAGTTCCAATAATGATTGACTCATCTAAATTCGAGGTAATAGAAGCAGGATTGCAATGTTTGCAAGGAAAGTCAATTGTTAACTCAATCAGCTTGAAAGAAGGAGAAGATTTATTCATAGAACATGCTAAAAAAATTCAGCAATATGGTGCTGCAATGATTGTAATGGCTTTTGATGAATATGGACAAGCTGCCGATTTTCAGAGAAAGATTGAGATTTGCAAGAGAGCATATAAATTATTAATTGAAAATGGTATTCGAGCAACTGACATAATATTTGACGTTAATGTTTTGGCAATTGCTACTGGAATGGACGAACACAATAATTATGCAGTTGAATTCATAAATGCCGTCGAATGGATAAAAGACAACTTGCCCGGTGCAAAAACGTCTGGTGGAATTAGTAATTTATCTTTTTCTTTTAGGGGAAATGATGAGGTCCGCGAAGCCATGCACTCTGTGTTTCTTTATCATGCAATTAAAGCTGGCTTAGATATGGGAATTGTAAATGCTGGAAGACTTACTATATTTGATGATATTGATCTTGAACTAAGATTATTAGTTGAAAATGTGATATTAAATCAACACCCAGATGCTTCAAAACAATTGATCGATTATGCTGAAAAACACAAAAGTTCATCAAATAAATACGAACATCAAGCTGATTGGAGAAAGCTGTCCTTACAAGAACGGATATCCTATTCATTAGTGAAAGGTATACCAGATTTCATCGAAATCGATATGTCAGAATGCAAAAACAATTATTCAGACGGGTTATCTGTTATCGAAGGACCATTAATGAATGGAATGAAGCAGGTAGGAGATTTGTTTGGAACTGGAAAAATGTTTCTACCTCAAGTAGTTAAAAGTGCAAGAGTAATGAAGCAAGCAGTCTCTTATCTTCAACCTTGGATTGAAGAACAAAAAGGTGTTCAAACTTTTGCCGGAACTATCGTAATGGCAACAGTTAAGGGCGACGTTCATGATATCGGAAAAAACATAGTAAACGTTGTACTTAATTGCAATAATTATAAAGTTATCGATTTAGGGGTAATGACACCTGCAGATAAAATAATTGATGCTTCAATAGAAAATAATGCAGATGTCATAGGTCTTAGTGGGTTAATCACACCTTCATTAGAAGAAATGGTTTATGTTGCCCGCGAAAAGCAAAAAAGAGGTTTGATGATACCTCTATTAATTGGTGGTGCTACAACCAGCGAATTACACACTGCTGTAAAAATTGCACCTAATTATGATGGACCAGTAGTATACGTAAGGGATGCCTCGCAAGTAGCCAGCGTGATTTCTCAATTACTTAATCCCGAATCAAAGGTAGAATTTACTAAAAAAATAAAAGAAAAATATCAAAATATAAAATCCGATTACGAAAGAAGATCTGAAACAACCAAATTTTTAAAACTCGAAGAAGCTAGAAAGAAAAAGAGTAAAGTCGATTTTAATTTAAAATCAATTGCTAGACCAAGACAATTAGGTACATTTTATTCTACCGATGAGCCTTTGGAGAATATTATACCCTACATCGATTACCTCTTCTTTTTCAAAGAATGGGGATATTTTGGTAAATATCCTGAAATATTGAATGATGCTGAAAAAGGAGAAGAAGCCCAAAAATTGAAAGCAGATGCAGAAAAAATGCTTGATTGGATTGTGGATAAAAAAGTCCTTAAAGCTGAATCTGCTTGGGGCATATATCCAGCATTTTCTGAGAATGAAGATGTTATTGTGGAATGGGATAATAAAAGTGAACGATTTTGTTTTTTGCGAGTTCAAACAGACAGTAAAGAATGTCCTGCACTTTCCGATTTCATATCACCAAAAGATATAATAAACGATTATATGGGTTTGTTTGCTGTTTCTATTTATGAGACAGATGCTCGTCTATTAGAAAACTGGAAGAAAGAAGGCAAAGATTATGAAATTCTACTTTTCAAAGTATTAAGTAATCGCTTAGCCGAAGCTTATGCAGAGTATTTACACACAAAAATTAGAAAAGAATATTGGGGTTATGCATCGGATGAAAACTTAACAACTGAAGAAATATTAAGGGAGAAATTCACAGGTATCCGTCCTGCTCCGGGTTATCCTGCTTGTCCGGATCATAGCGAGAAACTTAAAATATTCGAATTTATGAATGTTCAAAGCAAGCTTAATATGAAACTAACTGAAAACTATATGGTTGAACCGTTACCTTCGGTTTGTGGATACTATTTTGCCCATCCTCAATCGAAATATTTTAATATTTGGAAAATAACTAAAGACCAAATAGAAGATTATTCTAAACGTCGGAGCCAAACTGTAAGCGAAATTGAGAAAACTTTACAACATTATTTAAATTATGAAATATGACAGTAGCAGATAAATTAAGAAATTCTAATAAACCACTTTTTTCGTTCGAACTGTTGCCTCCTCTCAAGGGAGATCACATTCAAGCAATTTACGGAACAATAGATCCTTTGCTTGAATTTGATCCAGCGTATATTAACGTAACTTATCATCGAGAAGAAGTAATTTACAAAGAATTGAAAAATGGTACTATTGAAAAAAGAACTATACGCAAGCGTCCCGGTACAGTAGGAATTGCAGCTGCAATTAAATATAAATACAAAATTGATGTTATACCTCATATTATTTGTGCAGGATTCGACAAGGAAGAAACTGAGAACGCTCTAATCGACTTGCATTTTTTAGAAATCGATAACATTCTTGTTCTTCGTGGCGACCCAGACAAATCCACTGGTAAGTTCATTCCAGAACCCAATGGCCACAAATATGCAATCGACTTACTGAAACAAATAGTGAACATGAATAATGGTATTTATCTTGATGATGATATTAAGAACATCACACCAACCCACTTTTCGACCGGCGTTGCAGGATATCCCGAAAAGCATCCTGAAGCACCCAATTTAGATACAGATATTATGTTTTTAAAGCAAAAAATTGATGAAGGCGCCGAATATATTGTAACACAAATGTTCTTCGACAATACTCATTACTTAAATTTTGTAAAAAAATGCCGTGAAGTTGGGATTACTGTGCCAATAGTCCCCGGAATAAAACCAATCAGCAATCAATCACATATTACCCAATTGCCTAAGACATTTTATATTGATATCCCTATTGATTTGGTACAAGAGGTATCGAAATGCAAGTCCAACAATGAAATACGGCAAGTTGGAATTGAATGGGCAATAGAACAATGCAAGGAACTAATACAAAATGGTGTGCCAAGCATTCATTTTTATACCATGGGGATGTCGGACAATATTGCTGAAATTGCAAAAAATATTTATTAATCTCTTTAATTTTGAAAATTGAAAAAACTTTAGACATTATTATGACTTTTGAAGAAAAACTACAACGAATTGACCAATTAATTCAAGTTATTAATAAGAGTGGTGAAACTCTGGAAAATCAGATTTCCGCATACGACGAAGGACTTAATCTAATTAACGAATGCAGGGAGTTTTTAACTGTAACCGAGAAAAAAATAATCAACATTACCCAAAAAATGGTTAATGTCGAGATACTAAATTCTGAAGAAGAATAATTGTTAATTAGTCTTCTTCGTATTCGTCTATATTGTCGTCATCTTTACGGCGACGATTATCTAATACTATTAAAGTATCGGCAACAACTTCAGTGATGAATCTTGTGTTTCCTTCTTTTTCGTATTTGCGAGTCTTCAAAGCTCCTTCTACGTATATTCGTGTGCTTTTAGTTAATAAATTGACTGCTTTGTTTGCCAAATCTCGCCAAAAAACAACATTGTGCCATTCTGTTAAATCTGAAACTTCACCATTACCGCCTTTTACAAGTGAGTGTGTTGCCATTCGAATACTTGTTACTGGGACTCCTTGTGGGGTTGAGCGCAACTCTGGTGCGTTTCCTACATTACCAAGTAATGTAACTCTGTTAATGCTTCTGTTGTTTGCCATTGATTAAATCCTTATTTTATTCGAAAATTTCGTTAGCTATCGGTTTTATTTATTTTAATTATTAG
This sequence comes from uncultured Chloroherpeton sp., assembly GCA_964405755.1. Classification (GTDB taxonomy): domain Bacteria; phylum Bacteroidota; class Ignavibacteria; order Kapaibacteriales; family UBA2268; genus GWF2-33-9. The sequence continues at coordinate 29,194 of CAYOPF010000010.1, read as the reverse complement.
CAAAAATATGAATTTTTTTCCAAATTACAAAATAATTATTAAATTCTTATAGCTGTTGTAGCATTTTTTTTGCAATTGGTGTTAATTCATTTTTTGGATTTTGCTTTAATATTTCTTGGTATATTTTTCTTGCTTCGTCCAATTTACCACTATTTGCAAGTGATTCTGCTAATTTTACTTTTTCGTAAGCTTCGTTATCTTTAATCGATAAATTATTATTGATCGTTGGTTTATCATTGTTGTTTTCTACAACTTTCAATTGATTATTTTCAGAAGTTTTTTCGTAATGGACTTCATCAGAATTTATATTACTTGATTGTTTACTATCGGACTTTTTGGGTGGCTTTACGATAATTGGTTTGTCTTTAACAATCTTTTTGGGAGGAACATTTTGCACTGCTTCATCAGGAAGTAAAAATGTTTCCTCTTCTATTTGTTTTTTGCTTATTTTGTTTGGTTTCGAGTTTGTTTCTCCAGTTACAATTTGTTTTTGGATTATTTTCCCATCGGTCATCAAGCTTGATTTTAAGTCAACTAGTTCGGCTTTTATCAAACTAATTTCACTTTTTATAATATCAACATCAACTTCTATTTCAATTTGTTTATCTGCAATTAGCTTCATCTGCTCTCTCAAAGTAGGTAATCGGTCGCTGTAATTATTCTGCTCTGGAATAATTACTTCTACTTGAGATTGTAAATCATCTTTTTTCTTCTCTTCTGAATGGGTTGTTTTCACTTTTGGTGGATTTTTCGTCTTCATGTTGTATCCTACACTTTGTGGAGTAGTGCAAGATTGCATTAAAAAAGCAACTAGTGAGGCTAAAATCAACCAATTGGCTAAATTTGTATTTTTAAAATTAGGATATTTCAATATTTTCATTTTATAAATCCTTATTATATATTGAGATTATATTTTTATTTAATTTCGTCTTTGTAATTACCAAAATAATATGCCAAAATTTGAATGAATATTTTACTTTTTAACTGGCAATGTATCCGAAACCCCTTAGGTGGTGGAGCCGAAGTGCATATGCACGAAATTTTCCGCCGAATTGTCGCTATGGGGAATAATGTAACTCTGTATTGTTGCACTCATCCAGATTTGCCTGCCGACGAAATTATCGATGGAATTCAAATTCAGCGACGCGGCAAACGCGAACTCTTTAATTTTCTAGTACCTCGTATTTATCAATCAGTCAAAAATGAAGGTTTTGATATAGTAATCGATGATATTAACAAAATCCCCTTCTATACTCCATTATTCGTTAAGAAACATCCAATTTTAGCTATTAGTCACCACTTCTTCGGAAAAAGTATTTTAAATCAATCTGGCTTGATTGGTGCAAGTTACGTCCTTTTAGCTGAGAAATTTGTTGATTTTGTATATAAAAACACATCATTTTCAGTGGTTTCCCAATCCACCTTAGATGAATTCATCGATCGCGGCTTCGATTCGCGTAACTTTACAATAATACACAATGCCTACGATAAGGAAAAGTTTTCTGTCGAACACAATACTACCCTACCCAATATATTCCGCATTGCCTACTTTGGACGATTGAAAAAATACAAAAGCGTGGATCATCTATTTTTGGCTTTCGCCAAATTTACCAAAAAATATCCTAATGCTCAACTTGAGATAATCGGGCGCGGCGATTTCAACAACTATCTGCAATCATTGGCAACCAGGTTAGGAATTGCCCATAAAACGATTTTCTATGGTTTCGTGAGCGACGACGAAAAGGTTCGCATCCTTAGCGAAGTCGATTTGGTTGTTAATACATCTGCAAAAGAAGGCTGGGGAATCACCAACATCGAAGCCAATGCTGTGGGAACCCCTGTCGTTAGTGCAGAAGTTCCCGGCTTACGCGATTCCGTCAATAATGGACATTCAGGACTTCTTTACCAATATGGGAACATTGATGATTTACAAAGCAAAATCGAACTCGCTCTCACCAACGACGATTTCAAACACAAATTGAATGTTGGCGCAGTTCAGTGGGCTTCCTCCTTTTCGTGGGATACTTCTGCCGAAAAAATGATGACGCTTATCGAAGATATAGTCAACAATTTCCATTACAAAAGAAAGTAAATCGAAGTATATTGTACGATTTATCTAACTTTGAAGGTGGCCATCGTGATTATTGCTAGGATAACGGCAATAATATAAAAGCGAGTAACGATTTGACTTTCGTGCCAGCCTTTTTTCTCAAAGTGGTGATGAATTGGGGACATGAGAAAGATGCGCCTGCCTTCGCCGAATTTTTTCTTTGTATATTTGAAATAAGTTACCTGTATGATAACCGAAAGTGTCTCTGCAAAGAAAACTCCACCGAGTATGGGCAAAAGGAATTCTTTTTTGAGCAAAATGGCCAAAGCTCCGATAGCTCCTCCTAATGCTAAGGAGCCGGTATCTCCCATAAAAACTTTAGCAGGATAGGAATTGAACCAAAGAAATCCGAGTGCGGCACCGACGATTGACGCTGCAAAAATGGTCAGTTCGCCTGAGCCCGACAAGTGCATAATATTTAAATACTTCGAGAAAGTTGCGTTGCCAGTAAAATAGGCAATTAAAGCAAAAGCCAACGCAGAGATGCCGACTGTTCCGATAGATAAACCATCCAAACCATCTGTTAAATTCACGGCATTGGATGTGGCAGTGATGATGAATATTACCATAGGAATGTATAGCAGTCCCCAGTCGAAGTTTAAGTTTTTTTCGAAAGGAATAGTCGATAATGTTTTGAATTGTTCAAAATTATTGGAGAATAAATCGGGAAAGAAGTAAATTAAGGTGCCTATAAAAAGCCCGATTGAGAATTGACCGACGATTTTATACTTTCCGATTAATCCTTTTGGGTATTTTTTTACTACTTTTAGGTAATCATCAAAAAATCCGACAAGTCCTAACCAAAGTGTTGTAATAAAGATAACGATAACGAACCAATTTAATATATTTGCCCAAAACAAGGTAGGCAACAAAACCGATATAAGCACGATGATTCCACCCATTGTAGGTGTCCCTGCTTTGGAGTGGTGATTGCCTACTGCTTGAAGTTCAGCTTTGGATTGTTCGCCGATTTGTTTTTTCTGTAAAAAGCGGATAATCATCTGTCCGAAAATTAAACTGATTAACAATGCAGTGATTGCCGCACCAGCTGAACGAAAAGTAATGTATTTGAACACTCCCACTCCTGGAGGGTTAAGAGTGTTCTCCAAAAATAAAGCGAGGTAGTAGAGCATAATAACCCGATTATTGTTTAAATTTTGTTAGAAATTTCTCCACAGCAGAGCGATGAACCATAAATACCATCATTTTTAACTTAATATAGTCCTCGTGATAGAAATAATAACCTTTGGCATTACCATTTCGTGAACCGGAACCGGAATCTTTAATCAAAAACCACATACCATTATCTTTCTGAGTATAACCAACAAGATGGATTCCATGGTCATCGGAAGTTGTACCGTTACTAAATCTAAATTGACGAGCTTTATCATCAATGAACTTGCTTGGAATATCCCACGACGGAATCATTGCAACATCGAGTAATGAATAATAACCAGGCTCGGAAACATCACCTCCCAAAGCAAGACTAAAACCTGACTTGATTGCACTTTTCAAGGCATCCATAAAATCATTGAGCGGCAGATTGTAGTATGATTGGTCGTTCCACCAGTTATCAGGGACATCGTAGGTAACTTGCTTATAGTACCCAGGCTCCAAAATAGAGATTATATCAACATAATCATCTAAATTTAATTTCACAACATCTTTAAAGAAGCCTTCTGGACTGTATTCCTTGCCTTCAAAAGTAATTTTTTTAGGGGGTTCTGTCATATACTTGTTCATAATACTTTTGATCGTCTCTACCACGAATTCATCATTCCACATATTCTTTTCTTTGATACCTTTAAGAAAATCAGACATTTCCTGAAACATTACGTGATGGTCTAAAAATTTCTGTCCAGGTAATAAACCTGTATATGCAGTGGCAGGAACAACGCCATATTTCTTCCAAATGCGTTTGACTGCATTAGCTTGGCTACCTTCCGCAAATAGTGATTTACCTCGAGTTTGAACAAAATATTTAGCTTTCTCGACAAATTCCCAATATGCAACCCATGGTTCAGACAACTTTATTTTTTTATTGTGTATTCTGAATATTTCTGATTCGAATAAAGATGTTGCACAAAAATCCCAGCAGATATTGGTCCATGCTTGTGGTACTGGGTCGTTATGCCAAACCCGTGTAAATTCATCGGTTACCTTTGGCAGTTGAATACTCTCGAATTCCATTTTCAAAGCTTTCTTTTCGGGTTTATCTGGAGTTTGATTTTTAATAAATTCTTCACTGCTTTTTTTTATTTCATCCCAGAAAGGATTTTTATTTTCCATAAAGCGTAAAGTATCGTTTTGGGAGAGCAATTTCGATGAAAATGCAAGAAATAATAAAAATAATAATGTTTTTCTCATAAATTTTAACTCAAAAAAATCAAAATTAATAAATTTGTATTTATAATTTTTTAAAATCTGTTACATAAAATTAGTAATTTGATTTTTTACTAACTTGAAAACAAAAAAAATGAAAAAAATACTATATCTTTATATCTTCCTATTGCTTATTTCTTCATTCGAAGTTCATTCACAGATAAGTCAAATCGAGCCAATTCGCGATACGATGGAACTAAAACCTATGTTTGGATTAGTTGGTGGATATTCAATTAACTTCCATGTTACTGATTTTCGCAATTTACCGGGAGTTCCAAGTTGTTGCCCCAAATTCTCAAATGGTCAAGGAGGAGGTTATTATTTTGGTGGTCTAATTGATTATCCAATTAATTACGAAATGTTGATTTCAACCAGATTAGCGTTCAGCCATTTTAATGGAAAACTAAAATCATACGAGGAAACTCCTATTTTACTAGATGGCAAAGAGTCAATTGGGGAATTTGAGCATTTTGTTGATGCAAATTTTAGTCAAATTTCGTTAGAACCGCTGTTTATGTATAAACCTATTGACAATTTATATGCAATGGGAGGTTTTTCGCTGGGATTATTAACTCAAGCTGATTATTATCAAATCGAAAAAATAACCAAACCAAGCGATAGAGGAACATTTTCGGACGGCAGGAGCTACCGAAATCAGAACCAAGGAAGCATGATTGATGATGCAAATAAGTTACAATTCGGAATTAAAATTGGGGCTGGATATAGGTTGCCATTTAACAAGAAGCAAACCTTATTTGCTTTTCCAGAAATTTTCTATTCGTACTATCCTACAAATTTAGTTCAGGAAAGAGGTTGGAAGGTTCATCAATTATCTGTTGGAGTTGGAATAAAATATAGAGTTCCACCACCACCACCACAACCACCTGCTCCACCGATTGCTCCTCCAGATCCAGAGTTTCCTTTGATTACTAAAGTTCCATATCTTGTAGCAGATATAGATGTAATTGAAATTGATACAAACAACAGAGAAAATAAGAACTTTACAATTAAAGTCGAAGACTTTGTCTCCTACAACATGAGGCCATTATTAGCCTATGTATTCTTTGAGGAAAACAATTCAGAATTACCTTCGAGGTATGTACAATTTGATGAAAATATTGCTACCAATTTTTCAACAGATCAATTAGGCAATTTAAATGCTCTTGAAACCTACTATTATGTTTTGAACATTATAGGAAAACGATTAAAAGAAATTCCATCGGCTAATATTACCTTAATTGGAACTAATTCTGACATTGGTGTCGAAAAAAACAATAAACAACTTTCAGAAAATAGAGCCAAAGCAGTTGCAAATTATTTTATAAACACATGGAAAATAGATCCTAACAGAATTAAAATTACTTCGAGAAATTTGCCAAAGGAAAACTCTAAAATTGATGATCCATTGGGTATGCAAGAAAATAGAAGAGTCGAAATCATACCAGATGATATTGCAATAATCGAACCTGTTTTTACAGTTGATACGATGAGGGTTTTATCCTCCAGTGAACTTAGGTTTATTCCCAAGGTTATCTCTGAAGCAGGAATTTCAAAATATTCCTTTCTTTTAAAGCATAAAGATAAAGAGCTGTTAAAAGTCGAAGATAGTGGCAAAATTCCAAATAATTTCTCTTGGAAAATTACGAACAAGAACTTCCCCAAAGATGAAGCCGATTTTGGTTATTCGTTATTTGTTGCCGATTCGGTGGGTCAAACAATATCTTCACCTTTGAAAAGAATACCTGTTTCTCGCAAGAGTATAGATATGAAACGAAGGACAGGACAGTCAGATAAAGAATTTGAGTACTATTCCCTGATTTTGTTCGATTATGGGAAGTCGGAACTTGGTTCGGAGCATCGCAAGGTTGTGGACTTTATTAAACAAAGGGTTAGTCAGGATTCAAAAGTTTTCATTTATGGGTTCACTGATAGTATGGGTGACGACGACATCAATCGTAGAATATCGGACAAAAGAGCAATTTCAGTGCTCAAAAGATTAAATATCAATACAAATGTAACTGTAGAAGGTAAAGGGGAATCAGAATTATTGTATGACAATGGCACACCCGAAGGACGTTTTTATTGCCGAACTGTAACAATTAATATTGAAACACCTGTTAAACCATATTAATCAATGTTTCTTTGGTAATATAATTCGAGGGTATCTATATTCAAGCCACAAAGGTTTGCCATCAAATATTTTTCCTTGTACACACAACCTCCGTCAAGAAATATAATATTTGAATTTATCGAGCTTCTAATATTATTTAATGGAGTTGGAGAATGCCCAACAATCAATCTTCTGTTGCCTATTCGGGTAATGTCAATATCGTAATTTCTGCTCCATATCATTTCATCATAATTGGTCATCGGGAAAATCGAGTTTGTATTAATCGAAGCATGCACAAGGATAAACTTTTCTAATTTAAAGAAATAATTTAAATTTTCGAAAAATTGTTTATATTTTAAATCCAACTGATTATAGTGGTTAATTTTAAAGCTATCTAGGGTACTCTTTCCATGATATTCAATCCATAAATCATACATATTATTTTCGTTAATCATCATATATTCGTGGTTTCCCATTAAAAAACGAAAATCCCAACCACGACTTAAATAGTCCAGGAAAAAATCAATTGTCTCTTTAATACGAGGACCCCGATCGATATAATCACCTAAAAAATAAACCGTATCATATTTTTTTATTTTGATTATATCGAATAGTAATGATTTTAGCGTTTTCAGACATCCATGAATGTCGCCAATGGCATATCTGCTCATTAAGTTCCTAAATCGTAATTAACAAAAAATTAGTAAAAAATTGATAATTTGCATTTTACTATCTGCAAATTTATGGAAAAAGCACCAAAAATAGCCGCAATAGACTTAGGAACTAATTCATTTCACATGGCAATTGCCTCTATTAACACCAATGGAGTGATTAAAATACTATCCCGTGAGAAGGAAATGGTGCGGTTAGGTTCTTCTGGAAAAGATATGAAATATCTCCAGGAAGAAGCAATTGAGAGAGGTGTGGAAACGCTTTATAGATTTTCCAAAATAGCTGAAAGTGAGAACGCTATAGTAAGAGCCTGTGCAACAAGTGCTTTGCGTGAAGCTGTAAATAGAGACGCGTTTATACGCCGGGTGCGAAACGATTTGGATATCAATGTTGAAATCATATCCGGTGCAGAAGAAGGAAGATTGATATACTTGGGTGTAATACATGCACTACCATTAAATGGAAAGAAAACACTTGTTATCGATATTGGTGGTGGTAGCACCGAAACAATCATCGGCAAAGATGGTAAAACAGAATATATTCATAGCGAAAAGATTGGGGCGATTAGATTAACTAAACTTTTCTGCGATTCCGGAATTTTCACAAAAGAATTAATTAATCAAATTAGAGAATATATACGAGGTGAGTGGGCTGTCGTACTCGATAGCATAAATTCTATTGGATTTGATACCGTAGTTGGCACATCAGGAACAATAATTACTTTAACTAACATGGTGCTTGCCTCCAAACAACAAACAATTCCAGAACAACTTAATGGTCTTAGGATTGATACTAACGATATTTTGAATGTAATAAAGAATCTTACGCGAAAGAAGAATATCCGAGAAATCTCAAGAATCCCGGGTATTGATCCTAAAAGAGCAGATATTATCTTGGCTGGTTCGCTAATTATCGAAACAGCTATCAAAGTCTTGAATGTTAAGGAAATTCTCATATCTCCCTATGCGTTACGTGAGGGAATAGTTTATGATACTTTCGAAAAAATAAAAGCTCGTTCTGAGAAATCTTATTTAATAAATTTAAGGTTAGAAACCGTCAAAGAGATGGCTCATAAATATAACACAGACTTAGAGCATAGCCGTATTATTAAAAATATTGCTTTAAAATTATTCGAAAGCACAAAAGATATACATAAATTAGGAAATTACGAAAAGGAAATTTTGGAATATTCTGCATACTTGCACGATGTAGGTTACTGGATTTCGCACGACCAGCATCATAAAAACAGTTATTATATAATTACTCATAGTGATTTGCCAGGATTTACCAACGATGAAGCCGAAATAATTGGTTTAATAGCCAGATATCACCGTAAAAGTCATCCAAAAAAGAAGCATCAGGAATTCACGAGTTTAAGCTCTGATATGCAATACTTAGTAACAGTATTAGCGGGTATCTTGAGAATCGCAGAAGGTATCGATCGCCGACAAAAGGGATACGTAGATGATGTAATAATAGAAAAAAGTAAATTAAACGGTAATACATTGCTTAATATCAAATTATTACCAAAAAATATTAATCAAAGCATTGATATTGAGATATGGGGAGCAGTTCGTCGAAAACTGCTTCTTGAAGAAACACTAAATATTAAAATAAACATTTTTTAAAGGTACAAATATGTATAAAATCGTTATGATCCGACACGGTGAAAGCCTTTGGAATAAAGAGAACCGATTCACCGGATGGACAGACGTTGATTTATCTCCCAAAGGTATCGAAGAAGCAAAGAAGGCAGGAGAACTTCTTAGGGCTGAAGGTTTTTCTTTCGATATCGCATACACTTCAGTATTAACTCGTGCTATCCGTACATTGGATTTGATTTTAGAGGAAATGCAATTAAAATGGATTCCTGTTATTAAGTCCTGGAGATTGAATGAACGGCATTATGGTGCATTTCAGGGAATGAATAAGTCCGAAATGGCGGCAAAAATAGGCGAAGAACAAGTGTTAATATTTCGTCGTAGTTATGATGTTCCACCACCAGCACTTGATTCTAATGATGAAAGATATCCTGGCAATGATTTAAGATACAAGGATTTGGACAAAAGAATATTACCCTTTACTGAATGCCTAAAAGATACTGTCGAACGTGTTATTCCATTTTGGAATGATGAAATTGTTAAATCAATTAAAATGGGTAAAAAGGTTTTAATAGCTGCCCATGGCAACAGTTTAAGAGCAATGGTTAAATATCTTGATAGTATTTCGACCGAGGAGATTGTTAAACTTAATATACCTACTGGAATTCCTTTGGTTTATGAACTGAATGAAAATTTTATTCCTATTAAGAATTATTATTTAGGTGATCCAGCAGAAATTGAAAAGGCAATGCACTCGGTGGCGAACCAAGGCAAAGCAAAATAGATTTTGACTCTGAATTATCAAAAAAACTGCTTTAAGGGCAGTTTTTTTGATAAAAGATATCAGAATATTTACACATACTTGTCTGATTATTATATTTGTAGGTATTTATTCAAAACTGTAAATAATTCATTTTTATTTATTGGCTTATTAATAAATTCATTAAAAACTTTTCTATCGATTCTATTTTTTACAATATCTTCTGTATATGATGATTGAGCAATAATTGGAACATCAGGTACTAATTTTTTTATCAGTCCTCCAGCTACAAATCCATCAATCTCTGGCATTTTGATGTCCATTAGGACTAAATCAATTTTTTCGCCATTTTTAATTATTTCTATTGCTTCTAATCCATTATTTGCAAAAACTGTATCAAATTCGTCAATATCTAAATAAACTGTAAAAATCTTTTTTGCTATTGGATCATCTTCTGCTATTAACAACTTGTATTTAATCATTTTAACAAATAATATATGATTAATATTCAATAAACAAAATTAACTAATTCGATATTTTACAGATTAAGTATAATTACTTAAAAATAATTTTAGTAGATATAAATAAAAAACAATATGTAGTTTGATATACTTATATTAAAATTAAAATAAACCAAGAAGTCGTAATTATAAGTTTAGTGAATTTGATAGATAAGATTATTTGGATTTCAGCCTATATGACCTAATCCAAAAATATAAACCTGTTAAAAGAAATGGTATGCTTAAAAGTTGACCCATATGTAATGGCAAACTTGCTTCCAAACTTGTTTGCTGCTCTTTGTAGAATTCCAGGAAAAACCGAGCAAGAAATACTAAGGTTAAAAATGCACCAAATGTTCTTCCTGATGGTAAATTTTCCTTATGTCGAAAATATATTAACAATAAATAAATAAAAATCAACAAATATGCTATGGACTCATATAATTGAACTGCATGGCGTGGTATCTCATCGACATTCGCAAAAATGATCGCCCAAGGGACATTTGATGGAATACCTAAGATTTCGGAATTGAAAAAATTACCCAACCTGATTAGCGATCCAGCAAATGCAACTGTAATTACTAATCTGTCCATAATCCACATAAATTTATATTGCCTATTGCGAGAAACAAAATACCATATACCCAAAAGTATTGCTATAGCTGCACCATGACTTGCCAATCCCCCTTTCCACACATATAATATTTCTATAGGATTAGCTAAGTAATACTGGGGTTCGTAAAAAAAGCAGTGTCCTAAACGAGCTCCAATCACAGTAGATAATATAATTATAACAGTTAGTTTATCTATATCCTTAATATTCCTTTTTTCTATTTTAAACATCCACTGTGATATTTCATAACCAATGATAAACCCTAAAGCAAAAAGTAATCCATACCACCTGATAGAAATACTACCAATTTGAAGAATTTCTGGGGAAATATCCCAAACAAAATAACTCATTTTAAAAACCTTTTGTTTATTTGATTAGAATTGTTTGCCCAACTCGAATATTTTCTGCTCTGAAATCACTTAAATTATTCCATTTTTTAATATCTTCTATCGAAACATTATATTTTTTTGAAATAGAAAATAAAGTATCACCAGATTTAACAACATGCTCAATAGTATTCTCTTTGACTTTGAATTTGCTACTCCTGTCTTTTGCAATGTTTGAAGTAGTCCCTTTGTAAATTTTTATTTTACTATCCTTAAATATCAAATCATTATGTATTTGGTCTTCGTTCCATTGTCGAATTTCATCTGGAGTTACTCCATACTTAGTTGCAATTTTTTCTATTGATTCACCATCCCGAACTTTATGAACAATTACTTCTTCCTTGATTTGTTTATCAGTTGTATTGCTTATGTTATTACTTTGTTTCCTTGCAACTGTAATCTGTTGGCTAAACGGAATTTTTAATACAGAGCCTTTGATTACTATTGTTTTTTTCATTTTATTGGCCTTCATAATCTCGGTTTCAGTCGTACCATATTTGTTGGCTATTATTGATAGTGTTTCTCCTCTTTTTACTTTATGTTTTTTTATGGAATTTGTTGTTATTGTTTCTACTGTTCCATCGGGAATCAGTATTTCCTGTCCAGAATATATTGTTGATTGATTATCTAATGAATTTAATTCTCTAAGTTCATTTAGGCTAATTCCATATTTTTGGGATATTGTAAACAGAGTTTCTCCTTGTTCGACTTTATGCTTCTTAGTTTGAGTAATGCGGTTTTGTGTGTTTTTTGTTACTGTTTCCTTTGATGTTGCCACATCTGAATTAACCTCATTATCATCTTGCTTTGATCCAGGTAAAACTTTATTTGAAACTTTTAAACTATCATAAGTCTTTGGAGTAAGAGGTAGCATAATTTGCATACTTGGTTCTAATTTACGAGTAATATTTTGGCTAAGATTCAGTTGCAATAGCTCTTCTTTGTTAATCTGGAATCTTTTAATTATGCTTGTTAAGGATTCACCTTCATCAACAGTATGAATGGAATATGCTGTTTTTTCTTCATAAGGAATACTTTGAATATTTTGAGCAAATACACTTAAACTGTTCATTGGAATTTTGAGATAGTAAGACTGTGCGTCTAATGGAGTGCTATAACGAATTAATTCCGGGTTGAGTTCCTTGATTTTCTCTATCGGAACATTTGCAGCCATTGCAACAGCGGCTAAAGTTATTGGCTCGCTAACAACAAACACATCGTACAGATATTCATCATGAAATTGCATATCTGATTCTGGAAAGCCATATTTTTCCGGATCCATTGCAATAATTGAGATTGCAATAAAATTAGGTACATAATTGCGGGTTTCACGAGGTAAATACTTTTGCAATTCCCAGAAATTTGGGTTTTCCATTTTCGATTTTTTTATTGCACTTTTAACACAACCTTCGCCGCAATTATAAGCAGCTAGTGCTAGATACCAATCATTAAAAGTTTTATATAAATCATTTAAATGTCGGAGTGCTGCCCTTGTTGATTTCTCAGGATCACGTCTTTCGTCATACCAAATTGATGGTTTTGCGTTCAAACCATATCGTTGTCCAGTTGACTGTATAAATTGCCACAAACCAACTGCACTTGCCGATGATATTGCATTTGGATTTACACCACTTTCGTACATTGTGAGGAAAATCATCTCTTTCGGCATTTGTTCGATCTCTGCAATTTTTGCCATCATCGGAAAAAACCTAGAAGATCTCTCCAAGTAAACTTTTAAATATTTTTTTAATTTAGTGTTCGTTGTTAGTTTCTGGATAGCATTTTCTACCTGTTCATTCGTTTCGTAAGGAATAACTAATGAATCTGGAGGGCGAAAAAAAGTTTTCTTTCCAGGGATAACCGCAGGTTTGGTTTCACCAGTTTTTACTACAAATTTTTCTGATTTTTGAGTAACTTCAGGTAATGCCTCGAATTGATTAAACAGCATTTTGCGAACAACAAAAATTGCTGAATTCTCATCTAAATCATCTATTGTAGTTATATAATTCTCATAATCTTCAATTATTGAATGAACTAAATCCAAGAATTCAGTTTGATTTTCAATCCCCGGATAACTTACGAAAGGGTTAATCCGAGAAATTGCAAGTTCGAACGAACGAGCTGCTTTCACTGTGTCTCGTCTTTTTAGTGATGAAAGTGCCTCGTGATATTTTTTTCTTGCAAAAATAAGAGCATTCTGAAAATCTATAGATTTAAATACTTTTTCGTTTCTGTCATTGTCTAATTCTGAGAAGTTGTCGGGGAAGGTTTGTTGTCGCTTTAGGTTGGGATTGCGAGTTTGCGACGATAGATTGGAAGCAGCAAAGATAAATAAAAACAAAAATAATACCAGTAACTTATTATTTAATTTAAAATGTTTTTTTCTCATTTTCACTTTTAGTTTTTTGTAAAATAACAATTTTTCAACAAAAAAGCAAAATTTCATTGAAATTTCTGAATTTTGTATTTTGAATTATGCTAAAACTACTAGAAATATTAGGACGAAAAACAATCAATTTTATAATAGAACTTGGTCAATTAGGTATTCTAACTGTCAGGGTTCATAGATATTTCCCACAAGCCTGGCGAAGCAAGCATCTTGTTTTGAAGCAAATGGAACTTGTTGGAAATAAATCCTTGCCACTAGTTCTCCTTATAGGGATTTTCACTGGTGTTATTTCTGCTTTGCAAGCAACCAGTCTGTTCGACAAATTCAATATGATGAGTATTGCTAAACCTTTTTTGGGTTCATCCATAGCAACAGCTATTTTTACGGAACTTTCCCCAGTTCTCACTGCGCTTGTTATTGCAGGAAGGATAGGTGCTTCGATGGCTGCCGAAATTGGTACTATGAAGGTTACTGAGCAAGTTGATGCACTGGAAATGATGAGTATTGACAAAAACAGATTTCTTGCGATGCCCAGAACAATGGCAACGATTATTATGATGCCTATTCTTGTTGTTTTCTCTTACTTGGTTGGACTTGTTGGTGCATATTTTCTTACTCTATTCAAATTCGATTTCACATTCTATGGTTTCTTCGAATCTGTGCAAAGGTTCTTTAAATTCAAAGAAATTTTAATAGGTTTGATTAAATCAAGTGTTTTTGGTGGGGTTACTGCAATAATTGGTGTACATGTGGGATTGAAGACAGTCGGTGGTGCCGAAGGTGTCGGAAATAGCACAGTTCGTGCATTCACCCTTTCGGCTGCTGCAATTCTATTTTTAGATGCTATTTTCGGATATTTTTATTAAGTATTAATGACTATCAACGATTTAATTGGCAAATACCCATATCCACGTAAGGTACGGCACCATGCAAGTGCTAATTTATATATTCCTATCAAAAATCTTGATTACATTCCGCTTTATTATCCTCCGTTGATTGAACAAAATACAGTTTTTAATTCATTTGAAAATACAAAAAATCCAACAATAATGGATATTGGTTGCGGAAAAAGTAGATTCTTGTTGGAATTCGCATTGGCATATCCTCAGGAAAATATTCTTGGATTGGAATTAAGAAAATCCTTAGTTGAATGGATTCAAAACGTTATTAAGTCTGAACATATACCCAACGCATGGGTTTATTGGTATTCTGCTGTAAATGGATTAGATTTTATTCAGGAAAATTCAATTAATTCACTTTTTTATTTATTTCCCGATCCTTGGCCTAAACAAAAACAACAGAGAAGGAGATTATTCTCAATTCAATTTTTGAAAGAAATTCATAGAATTCTTAATCCTCAAGGTTACCTTTTTTTAGCAACAGATTGCGATTATGTAGATGAATATCATCGCAAAATTCTCAATCATTCTGGATTGTACACTTTTTGTGAACCTTCTGAAAGTGATTGGAACTTTCCAAAAACCAATAAAGAATTATTTTGTATCGAAAAACAAATTAAAATTTTTAGATTAAAGTGCAAACCTATTGATAAATAATTTCGAAATAAAAAAGTGAAGTTATAGGTAATTCAACTTCACTTTTTGTAGTTTTAAGTAAATTAATTTTAATCTTGGTTTTACTTTAGCATAGGTCCATAATGCTCATAGAGATATTCAACTACAGCTTCAGCTTCCTTAGGCTTCAAACCTTGATTGGGCATAGGTGGGTATGCAGGATCTACTTTTATAGGATTCAAAACAAATTTCACCATATCAGCTTTTCGATCACCATATTTCTTCAAAACGTCCTTATGAGCTGGTCCGACAACCTTTTGGTCGAAAGCGTGGCAAGCTACGCATTTTGCTTTATAGATTTCCTCCCCATTAATTTCAATACCTCCACGCCCCATACTTGCAAGCATTTCAGTATGAAATACTTCATATTTCTTTGCAATTTTAAACTCTTGAACTTTGTTTGCGGTTGAAAACAAAAAAGTTTCGGTTCCAACATATGCAACCATAAACCCAACAAAGATGAAGAACGAATATTTTGCAAAGTTTAAATCTAATGTTCGGTAACTATAAAAATTGAGTACAAGAGCAACCAGAAGAATGATGATTGAGATAGTGAATACAAAGTAATAGGAAAAAGTAACTGCAGTGTTTGGCGTAAGGGCATAGACAACTAATAGAAAAATTGGTATAAATACTGCAAAAACTAAAGAACGTGCTAAGGTATTTTGAATAAACTTGTCACTGTTTTCGAATTTTGGAGGTTGATTTTCTCTTTCTTCAGATAAAAAGTTGAAGAAAATAAATCCTAAATTAGAGATTAAAACTGAGAAAAGAAAGAAAACCAATAGCCTGAATATTGTAGAAGGCGAAAAAAACATATCAATATACGATAAAGGTTCAAGATAATTTGCGGGGTTGGTAGTGATTACAATTGCACCAATAAAAGTCCATACTGCAACAAAAATTACTAAAACTGCAGTGGCAACATAATTAATAGGAAAATTTCGGAAATAAAATTGAGATGTAAATTCAGCTTCTGGTGTTTGTGCTTGGTGTATGAAATGCTTATAGATACGAGATAAAAACAATCCTAGACCTAATAATAAAGCAGCCAATACAAGCAGCGTGTTTATAACCTTTATATTGTCTGGAGTGAATTGAACAAAAATAAAAGCTATTCCAACAAATGGAAATAGACCAAATCCATAAAGAGCTATATTATTTGTATTTACAAAATGTATATATTCCTTAGCGATTTGAAAATAGTTCAAATCTTTGGTTTTCCAAGCTTTGCGATGATAATAAATTGCATTGAGTAAACTCCCCCAAAATACAGCTATATAGGTTAAAAAAATTGACGACCCTAGAAACAGTAATAATTCGAACAATCTTAAAGTTGTTTCGTTGTTGGGAATTGCTACTAAATCAAATATATTCATATTTGCTCCATCATAAATTAAATAATTTATTGAATGTAAGAATTAACGATACTAATAAAACAAAAAAGTTAAGTTGTAAAAAAGTAAAACGGTAGTATTCAACCGGAAGTTGAACAAATTTTATCAACTTAATACTGCGTGCAAGCAAATAAATACCTATTACAAGCATTGTCATCAAAGTGAAGAAATTGTTCTGATGCCCGGAAATTGGTATTAAAAACGCAATCATCACTAATGACAAAATCCAAAAGAAAGAGATTCTCGATATTTGAAACTTAGATAATTTGTCAGTAATCAGAGGATAACCAGCCCGACGGTAATCTTCTTCGTACATAATTAGTAGTAACCAGAAGTGAGGTATTTGCCAAACAAAGAAGAATAATGACAACAATATTATCTGTGGGTTTGTAATATCCCCGCCTGCAAAGCACCATCCAATAGCTGGTGGAATTGCACCAATAAAGGCCCCAGGCAATGCAGCATAAGGAGTAATCCGTTTTAATGGAGTATAAATTACATTATAAAAAACAATTGCTAAAATACCAAGATAAAATGGTATTAAGTTAGATGAGTTGAGACCCTCAAACAACAAAACAAGCAATCCTGCAAGTAAAAGCAAAGATGAAATCAACAAACCTTCATTTCCAGTCATTTTTGCAACGGGAATTGGCCTATTCATTGTTCTGTTCATCAACGAATCATATTTCCATTCTTGAACTTGATTCAAAGCTGCAGATCCAGAAGCTAATAATAGCACAGATATGGACAACCAAAATAAATTAAAATCTACATTGTTGGTTGCAAGCAAATAACCAACAATCGAGCTAATCGCAACTGATATTGCAATGCGTACTTTGATAAAATTGAATATGTCTTTGAGTGCTAATTTCATTGTTTTTTCGATACATAATTGTCGTATAACAAATTAACTATATGATCAATTTCATCGTCAGATAGAAGATTAGTGTGCTCAGGCATTTTTACCTTTTCGTAACCAACAACAATCTCTTGGCTTGGCTGAACTAATGCTCTTTTAATGTAATCTTTATCTATTTTAACTTCTGCAATTTGCTCCCCTACTTTTACTTTTGCAATTCCTCTTTGAAGCATTGCAAATGAGGGTCCCAATACAGCTTTGTTATCCTCAACTGAATGACATTGCACACAACCTTTTGCGAATAAGATACCTGTTTTATTCTTCGATACTGTATTTTTAGAAGATAGCTTCTTATCTGCAATTGCTATTAATTCAGTAGATGTCTTATTACCTTCTACCCAAGCAGTAAAGTCTTCCTGGGGAACAACAATCATTTTTGTGTACATTAAAGAGTGATTTAGGCCGCAGTATTCAGCACAGGCAATATCATAGGAGCCAATTTTGTCTGCTTTAAGAACAAAGTAATTTTGTCGTCCTTGAACTGCATCTTCCTTGATGCGGAATGCTGGAACATAAAAACTATGATTCACATCCACAGAAGTAATGTTGAATTTTATATCTTTGTTTTGAGGAACGAACAAAGTATCACTTGTTTTTCCGTTAGGATAAGTAAATTTCCAAGCCCACATTTTGGCTTGTACTCCAATTTCGTACGACCCCTTGGGAACAGAGCGAGATTCGTCATAAACCATATAACTAAAATAAAACATAGAAATTACGAGAACAACAGGAATTGCTGTCCAAATTATTTCCAATAAAGTACTACCGTGGATATTGGTTGCGACTGGATTTCGCTTTTTATGATATCTGAAAACAAGATATATCATAGCTATCACAACTCCAGCAAAGAGGAGAAAAGAGATACCTATGATATAAAGCATTACTAAATCTACATTACGAGCGTATTCTGAAGCATATTCAAACATAATCTCACCTAAAAAATATATCGAAAGAAGTTAAAACAAATATCGCAAACAATGTTGCTAATGCTACCAAGAAAAATATTTTGAATATAATATCATCAAATTTAATATGCATAAAGTAATTAATTACCAAACCAGACTTGATAGCAGCTATAAGAAGGGCAATCAGCAATGCAATATTGCCAAAATCTACTCCTGCAATCGATACTGTTAGAACAGTAAGAGAGATTAAACTCAACCATATCATAAAATATGTACCATAACCAATTAAATGATGTTCTTTATTGTGATTTTCACTCATTTTACTCTCCCTATTAATGTATTAAATAAAACAGTGGGTACAGGAATATCCAGATTAAATCAACTAAATGCCAATACAATCCAGAGTTTTCTAATTTTATATATTCTTGCTGAGTAATTTTATCTCTTATTAAAAATACAAGGATAAATAGTAATATTGCAACACCTATGATTACGTGTAAAGCATGTAATCCCGTCATTGAGAAATATAATCCATAAAAAATAATTTCTCCATTTGGTAAGTTCATTAAATCGGGTGAACCTGGGAAAATGCCATGATGAAATTTTGCAGACCATTCAAAAAATTTAATAACCATAAATGCAAAAGCAAAAGCAATAGTTATAACCAACATCCATATTGCTAGATTCTTTTTATTTCTTTGAATTGCAGCTATAGATAAAGCCATAGTTAAACTACTTGTAAGAAGTACAATAGTGTTTATCGTACCCATCATTAGGTTCAATTCTTTTGCAGCAATTACAAAGTCTTGAGTATATTGAAGTCGGTATGCCATATATAGCAAGAACAAACCTCCAAAAAGCAACATTTCAGTAAATAGAAACAACCACATTCCCATTTTTGCACCAATTGCGTCTTTATGATGGTGTGGGTCGGAAAGATGTAATGGTATTTGAATTTTTTCTACCCCTTCATTATGTTTACTCATTTTTACCCTCATCTATTTTATTATGTTTACCTTCCGGGTTTATAGCTGTTTCGTGATAATATGGTTCATGAGTTACAAAAGGAATCTCGTGGAAATTCTCCATTATTGGTGGGGATTGAATTTGCCATTCCAAAGTAGTGCCTCCCCAAGGATTAGCACTTGCTTTCTCGCCCTTGAACACAGCATATATAAGATTCCAGAACATAATTATCAGTCCAGTTATTAAGATCCACGAACCCACAGTCGAAACAACATGCAATGTTTGATATTCTGGTAAATAGCTCCAATACCTGCGAGGCATACCTTGGTATCCTAAAATGAACATTGTGAAATACAAAACATTAAATCCAACAAAGATTATTGCTGCTGCTATATTAGCAACTTTTTCATTATACATTCGACCAAACATTTTAGGTAACCAATAATGCAATGCAGCAAATAATATAATAACAGTACCTCCAAACATTACATAGTGGAAATGGGCAACAACAAAATATGTATCGTGGACGTGAATATCAGTAGCTAAGGAACCAAGAACCAAACCAGTTAATCCACCTATTGAGAATAGGAATATAAACATCATTACATATATCAATGGTGCTCTCAAATCAATTGAACCCTTGTAAAGTGTTGCAATCCAATTGAAAACCTTAACACCACTGGGTATCGCAACTATAAAAGTTAAAAATGAGAAAATAATTCTTGAAGTTTCACTCATACCTGCAGAAAACATGTGATGTGCCCACACGAAATAACCTATAAACGCAATTGCCAAACTCGAATATGCTATTGCTTTGTATCCGAATATTGTTCTTTTTGCAAATGTCGGCAGAATTTCTGAAACCACGCCCATTGCTGGCAAAATCATAATGTAAACAGCAGGGTGGGAATAAATCCAAAACAAATGTTGGAATAGTATTGGGTCTCCTCCTAATGCTGGATCGAACAAGCCAATTTGGAATACTCTCTCGATCACAACCAATACAATTGTGATTCCAACTACAGGAGTTGATACTACTTGTATCCATGCAGTTGAATACAACGACCATACAAAAAGAGGCATTTTAAAGAAAGTCATTCCTGGAGCTCTTAATCTGTGGACAGTAGTAACAAAATTCAACCCTGTTAAGATAGAAGAGAAACCTAATATAAATGCACCTATAAGTGGCAAAATAACATTTGTTGTAGTACGGATACTATACGGGACATAAAATGTCCAACCTGTATCGATAGGCCCACCTTGTAGGAATAGTGATAGAATAGCGAATAATCCGCCAATCATATATAGCCACCACGAAAGAAGATTCAACCTTGGAAATGCAACATCCTTTGCTCCCAATTGAATTGGCAGGAAAAAGTTACCAAAAACAGCTGGAATGCCTGGAATGATAAATAGAAAAATCATTATCACGCCGTGTAATGTAAATAAAGCATTGTAGGTTTGAGGATCGACTATATCTTTGCCAGGAGATAGCATTTCCAATTTCATTAGAAAAGCTAATGTTACTCCAACTGAAAAGAAAAAGACCATACTCACTAAATACATTATACCAATACGCTTGTGGTCGATGGAGAAAATCCAGCCAAATAGACCTTTTTTCATCCCCTGATAATCTAAATAACTTTCAAATTTTTCTGCTAATGTTGGATTAGCCATTTTGTTCTCCTTTTTTGTTTCTTTTTCGGGATGTAATTATTAAAAATGTAAAGAATATACCTAAAATCAGGAGCATTACTGATCCAATTACTTTTGTAAAATTAAACACATATCCTCGACCTTCGGGGTCGTAGCTATAACAAAATTCAAGTAATTTATTAACAGTTGGCATTGGAGTTCCTTTACCTGCTTCCAATACCGCCATTTTAAAGTCAAACGGCTTGAATTCAGTACCAAAAAGATATCTGATAATTTTTCCATCAGGAGCGATTGCATATACGGCTCCTGCATGAATAAAGTCTTTCTTTCCATCATATTTATAGTAGAAACCAACTGCATCTGTTATTTTTTTCACACTTTGGGTATCTCCTACTAAAAATTGCCAGGAATCAAAAGGAATTTTTCTATCTAAACCTCCTATGTGGTTTTCTCTCCAAGTTTTAGCTTTATCGGAAGTTTCACCTGGATCCATACTAATTGTAACAAGTTGGTAATCCTTACCGGGTTGTAATTCAGATTTGTCAACCACTTCAGATAATCCTATAGTTAGTGGACTGCAAATTCCAGGACAATGAAAATAAACAAAAGAAAGTATAGTGGGTTTATTTATTATCTCACTTAATTTCACTTGCTTACCTTCGGAATTTGTAAAAGATAAATTTAATGGTATTTTTTCGCCCAATTTTTCTACAATACCAACTTCAGGATTTTTTTCTGCTTTTAGTAAAAGCGGTATCATTAAAATTAGTAAAAATAATTTTGTAGTTTTCATCTTCAATTCTTGATTAATTCTATAATTTCCGACAAAATTGCCGACTTTGTTTCTTGATTGTAGTTCACAAAAGTGTATGAAAATCCATTTCTAGGTATGTTGGCTATAATTACTTCCGACAAATTAGTGGGATTTTGCTGTTTTAACTGTAATAGAAAATTGGCTGCTTTCTCGGGATTTTGAATTACTTTGGAGGTCAATAGCTTATCATTAGTTATAAATTTGGATATTTCCTTTGCTTTATTAATACCTTCTTTATTTTCATCAACTATTTTAGTTTTTGCAACTTGAATTGGTATTTGAGAAGGCTCTACTCTCGACTCACTTATTTTAAATTGTGAATTAATATCATCATAATCTGATTGGGTAAATTCAAACTTCCCACCTAAAAATTTCGAAAGATAATATATTAAAGCAATTTTATCTTTTGGAGGAATATAATCATAAGCAACCATAGAACTACCAGCAATTCCTTGTTGTAAAGTTGTATAAATGCTAAGTGGATTACTTCCGTTCTTCCAATTATCTTTGCTAGTAAAATTGCGAGGTGAGGGATTCAATCCTACAGATGCAACACCTTTGCCTTGACCATCTTCGCCATGGCAAGATGCACAAGTCGATTTAAATAGTTCTTCACCCTTTTTCTCTAAATCTGGGTTAAGGACTGAAACTTCTTCGAATTTAACACCTTCTACCATTCCTCCTTTTTTGGCAATCAGATCATTAAATAACCTTGTGGAGTCAATTTCGGTGTAGGAAACTTCATTTTTGAACATATAGTCTAATTGATTATGAAAAATCAATCCTAGTGCTAAAATTATGATTATTACATAGATAAATACATACCCAAACCAACGGGCTGGATTGCGAAATACTTCCTTAAAATTTATTTCGACTTCGAATTCAAATTTTCTTTTTTCCATAGTTCTCTCTGTTATTATTAATTACTCTAATTTATAATTTAAATTCGATACCCCGACGAAGTCTGGGATCTCCAATTGGTACATAATTTTTATTCCTGGATGCTATATGAAATACTATAATCAACAAGCCTACAGCAAATGCTGGAAATACACAGTCTATCCACGAAATTGAAACCCCTTTGGGATTTAATGTTGGCATTGCTAACCAATATAAATCATAAAAGTGACCAAAAAGAATCCAAACCGAAACCATCTTAAGACGTTTTTTATCGCTTTTTGCTGGTTGAGGTAACAGAATAGCATAAGGAACGATAAATTTTACTACAATTATTCCTAAGGACCAAATCATCCAAGAACCTTCACCTCGGCTCATATACCAAAATGTTTCCTCTGGTAAGTTTGCATACCAGATTAGCATAAATTGACTAAATGCAATATATGCCCAAAAGTTGGTGAATGCAAAGAGCAACGCTCCCATACTATAGAAACTGTCATCATTCATTTTTATGGAAAAATATCCATTATCATGCATTTTTATTGCAATAAAAGTGAAAGCTGCTAATGATGCCAAAACCGAACCGGCGAAGTAATACACTCCGAATATAGTCGAAAACCAATGCGGTTCCAAACTCATTAACCAATCAATGGCAAAAAATGTTACTGTTATTGCAAAAACAGGCAGGAAAATAGCTGAAATAACTGCGTTTTTCCTTGTTAAAGTTTGGTCCTTCGTAACATCTTGTTTCCAGGAATTTCGAACTATTAAATAATAGAATAAAGACCACAATATAAATGTTAGAACGAACCGAACATAGAAAAAGGTTTCGTTTAAATAAGGTGATTTGTTTTGTAAAATTGGATCGGGTGCAAGTGATTCCAGATGGCTCCAATGGAATAAGGAATGTAAATTGAATAATGCGGGTAAAGCTACTAATGGAGCAACCAATACAAGCGAAGATAAAAATTCAGCGACACGTCTGAAAGGAACACTCCACACTGCTCCTACTATATATTCTATAGCAATTAGGAACATTGCACCAACTCCAATACTAGTTATCCAAGTTAATGCGATTACGTTAGCATAAGCTGCCCTTTCGTGATCCAGAAAATATCCTAATACTGCACCTACAAATCCAACTATTAATAAAATAATTCCCCAAGTATAGTATTTTGTTTTTAATTCTTTCTTTTCGTACTTAAATTGGAATTCACTCATTTCAAATCCTCCTCTTTAGCATTCATCGAGCGTTGCAATGCTCTTATATAATGTATAACCGACCATCGTTCGTCTTCAGTTAATTGTAAAGCGTAGGATGGCATTATATTTTGTCCTTCAACAATTATATGGTAAATATGCCCATCCTTCCAATTACGAACTTTTTCGCTATGTAAACTTGGTGGATTGGGGAATTGTCCGTTTAAACGACCATTTCCAGTACCATGATAATCATGACATGGACTACAGAATGTATTATACTTTCTTTTACCAAGTGCCAACACTTCTTCACTTGAAGCAAGCGTGTTAATTAAATTAGCTTCTGCCAATTCAGGTTTACCTTTGTAAGGATAAAAAGTTTGACCACGTGCAACAGTTTCTTCGACAGGTTGTCGGCCACCAAAGCCATCAGCAAAAAAGTCGGATTTGGATTGAACATCCAGTCTTTGTTGGTCAACCATAAAGTCGAAAGGTGGCATAAACAGAAGTTTATTGTTTACAAAGTAACCCAATAAAGAAACTCCAAATGCTAAAATTATTAGAAAGATTAAGAATTTCGGTTCAAGGATTTTTGGTTTATAATTTACTTCTTCACTATCTAGATATAAGTCAATGACTTTATCTGCACCAAGTTGAGATAAAACTCCAATGACTTCTTCTCGATTAAAAAGTTTATCACTTGCTTCGATTAATATTCCACTTTTATCCACAGAGATTTCTTTCATATAATCTGTATCGTGAAGCGGATGGCGATTGTTCGGGAATTTAAAAAGAACGAACAACATCGACAATGCAGTACCTACAGCTGCTAACAACACAGTTAATTCGAATAATACTGGAATAAATGCGGGAAGTGAAAAAGATGGTTTTCCTCCAATTATCATTGGATAATCCACCGACATTGTCCAATACGTTAAGAATAATCCAATCGATGTTCCTGTTAAACCAAATATTAAAGCAAAGTAACCTAATGGTGACCATTTTAATTTCATCTTCTTCGGCATTCCGTGAATTGGATAGGAAGAATGAACATCCCAATCCTGATATCCTTTTTCTGCTATCTTTGCTGCTGCTTCTGATACTTTGTTTGGTGAAGTGAACAAAGCACCAACACCATATAATTTTTTGTTATCTGTTTCCATTTGCTACTCCTAATCAATGATGATGTGGTTGAGATGACTTTAAAACGCCTTTAACTTCGGATATTGAAATCACAGGTCCAAACTTAATGTATAAAATCACAAATGTAAAAAACATACCAAAACTACCCAACAATATTCCTCCATCAATCAATGTTGGTTTATAATAATCCCAACTTGATGGTAAGAAGTCGCGAGATAGTGATGTTACAGTGATTACAAATCGCTCGAACCACATTCCTACGTTAACAAAAACACCTACAATGAACATTATAACTAAGTGACGACGCAATTTTCGGAACCAGAAAAGTTGCGGAAATACAACATTGCAGGTAACCATAATCCAGTATGCCCAGGCATAATTACCAAAAGCACGATTAATAAATACAAACGATTCCAAAGGATTGCCACTATACCATGCGATAAAAAATTCCATGCCGTATGCATAACCCACCATCATACCTGTAGCAACTAAAACTTTGTTCATTTTTTCTAGTGTGTCAATAGTAATTATATGTTCCATCTTAAATATTTTCCTGATAATAATCAGAACATTTTGTACCATGGCAAAGCCAGAAAATACAGCACCTGCTACGAAATAAGGTGGGAATATTGTTGCGTGCCACCCAGGTAAAATCGACACTGCAAAGTCGAACGATACAATTGTATGAACAGATAACACAAGAGGTGTTGCAAATCCAGCAAGTACAAGGTACAACATTTCATAGTGATTCCAATGTCTGTTGGAATGCCTCCAACCTAAGCTAAATAAGGAATATATTAACTTCTTGACTTTTTGCTTTGTTCTGTCCCTCAACATTGCAAAATCTGGTATTAAACCTACATACCAAAAAATTAAAGATACTGTCAGATATGTGGATACTGCAAATACGTCCCATAACAAAGGAGACATGAAATTTGTCCATAAACCATGCTGATTGGGTAATGGGAATAAATACCCTGAAAGCCATGGTCGTCCGGTATGGAAAAGAGGAAAAAGTCCGGCAGTCATAACTGCGAAAATAGTCATTGCTTCGGCAAAACGTGCTATACCAGTTCTCCATTTTTGTCTGAACAGAAATAGTATAGCAGAAATCAAGGTCCCCGCATGTCCAATTCCAACCCAGAACACAAAGTTGACGATAGGGAAGGCCCAACCAACTGGTTGATTGTTTCCCCAAAGACCAGTTCCATAGTAAAAAGATAAACCCCAGCAAACTATACCTACCAAAAACATCGACGAAGATATAGTTAGTGCAATCTTCCATCCTTTCGATGCTTTTGCTTCCATTGGAGCAATAACTACATCGTTAATTTCAACTAAAGTTGGATTATTTTCTATTACATCTGGTTCAATAGTGTAATCATATTGTGCTTTCATTATTTAACCTCCGCTTTGTTCCGCAATTTGGCAATATATGTTACATTAGGTCTTACATTCAATTCCTCGAGCACATGGTAACCAAGTTTATGATTACGCCAATAATACAATTCTGATTCGGGTTCGTTGGAACTTCCAAATTTTATTGCACTTGCTGGGCAAGCTTCTTGGCACGCCGTTTTTACGTCCGTACCTCTAACATCACGCCCTTCTGCTATTGCAGATGCTCGTGCTTCGGATATGCGTTGTATGCAGAAAGTGCATTTTTCCATGACACCTCGAGAACGAACAGTAACTTCTGGGTTCATCATCAAAGCCAAACTATCTGCTTTTTGGAAATGATTATTGAATAGTTCTCTATAATCATAAAAATTAAATCGTCTTACTTTAAATGGACAGTTGTTCGAACAATATCGGGTTCCAACACATCGATTATAAACCATCTGATTTAAACCATCGGGACTATGAGTTGTTCCTACAACCGGACACACATTTTCGCATGGTGCATTGTCGCAATGTTGACAAAGCATAGGTTGGTTGGCAACTTCGGGATTATCTTGGTCTCCGGTATAGTAAGTATCGATTCTAATCCATTGCATCTCACGACCGCGGGATACCTGGTCTTTTCCGATGATTGGAACATTATTTTCGACATTGCAAGCAACGACACATGCATTACATCCCACACATTTGTTCATATCGATTGTCATTGCCCATTTAACTCCTGAGTATTCAATATCCGGAATTATCGATTCAATCGAGTGTGGGTGGTGCAGTTTCAACTTACCATTAACATAATCGGCCAAATTCCCATCTTGAATGATGTGCCTCTTCTTTGCCAAATCTTTGGTGAAATTATCGTTTAGTGAATGATGTTCCACCGTTGTTGCTAATTTGTATTCTTTATTCGGCATCGATGCAATTTCCACCTGCATTAAATAGCCATTGAATAATTGATCTATTGTTGTTAACTGTAATGCATCGAACCCAACTTCTTTCCCAATGGTTCCAGCTGCACGGCGTCCATAGCCAAGTTCGATGGAAAAATAATCGTCCACTGTACCTGGTTGAACGAAAACGGGTATATCTAATGTCTTACCATTAGCTTTAATTTGTATGATCTTGTTACTATCGATACTTAATTTTTGGGCAGTCCTTTCAGAAACAACAGCATAATTGTCCCATGTAATTTTACTTATTGGATGAGGCAATTCCAACAACC
>CAYOPF010000010.1:0-1553 GCA_964405755.1 uncultured Chloroherpeton sp. | reverse complement strand
TACGGTGTTGTAAGAATTCTTTAAAGTTAGAACATAGCCAGATTTGTTTTGCGGATTAATAGTATTAATTGCATCGTAATTGATTTTAACAAAAACAGAGTTCAATATTGGTAATTTATACACTCCATCGTGAAGAACAGATTTCCAGAATAATTCGAAATCTACACCAGAATTTGAGTTTAGAAATACCTCATTTGCCCATGTTTCTTTTATAAAATTGCGATACGAATTTTTATCTAATTTATCATTAATTACTCCTAAAAGTATATCCTCTTTCTGATAGCAACCATATAATGATTCTATTACTGGCTGTTGAGTTGAATATACATTGTTAGATATTTTATAATCACCCCAGGATTCGAAATTATGATTTATTGGTAATACATAATTTGATGCTATCGCTGTTTCAGTTTCGCTTTCAGTTAATGTTACCGAAAACGGTACTTTACGCATTAAACTTTCGAACTCCAATGTGGACAAATCGTAAGCAGGGTTAGTATCGAAATTAATTAGTACAGTGATTTTTCCAGATTTTAATTTCTGTGTAAGTTCTTGTAACTCTGAAACTGTACTTAATGGAAGCAATAATGATTCGAAAGAATGCATCAAAATATTTTCACTATCGTTTTCTATTATTCTTGCACCAATTAAATCGTTTAAAATATTTACTGCAACATGCAAATCTACTGGCATTTTGTCGCCTGCGATAACAACTGATTTATTGTAATTATCAAGTAGATCTTTCATAACGGATTTAAGAACACTTATATTAAGGTTATTTTCTTTGGCAAATTTTTCGAGGTCGTAGTTCTTAACTTTTTCGTAAACCACCCCACTTGTTGTTTGATTCTTTTTAAGAATCTCGGATATTAATGTTAGTACTAAATCCAATTGCTTAGCCGGATTTAAAGGAATTCTTACGTCGGCATTAGCACCTGTAATAGAAATTGAACCTTCGATTACATACATTCTGTTGAAATTCTCGGGCTTATCCACATTACGATTTGCAGTAAACAGACCGATGTTTCTTACGAAATTTCCTTCATTTCCTAAAAAGTTACTTTCCAAAGCTACAATCACTTTTGCTTTCGAAACGTCTACTATTGGAGGTTCGGGCGAAATGAAACATAATTCAGAAGCTCGTCGGCGAGGATAATCTGTCATTAAATCATAAGAATAAATCTTAGCAGTTGGATATTTCAGAATAAATTGTTCCAATAATCTTTTTTGGGATGGGGACTGAATTTTTCCAGTTAATATTGCAATTTCACTACCACTATTGTTTGCTAATTTGACTTTCGAAAGCAGTTCGTTGAAAGCTTCTTGCCATTTAATTTGTGTGAAACTAGAACCATTACGCTTAAGTGGTTTCTTGTATCTTTCGGGATCATACAAATTCAAAATAGATGCTTGCCCAATAGCACAGATTTTTCCTTGACTAATCGGATCATCTGGATTACCATCGATTTTAATTGGACGACCTTCGCGTGTTTTAATCAAAATTCCACAGTGGTTGGAGCAGCCTGTACATGTTGAAGCATAATAGTTTGGAA
>CAYOPF010000009.1:0-38170 GCA_964405755.1 uncultured Chloroherpeton sp. | reverse complement strand
GTTTGATTCGATAAGACACGTTAAAGAAATCAACAAATAAATAAAAAATTATAGAAAAAAGTAATACAAATCTTTTTTTTTTGTCTATATTTTAAAAAATAACTTGAAATGAAATTTTTAAAAGATATTTTATTAGTATTGCTTTTTTCGGTAAGTTCTGCTTTTTCGCTCGAACCACAGGGACCGAAATTTACACGTATCCAAAAACAAGAAATTCAGAAATTTAAACAGAAAGTTTTATCTGACATTAAACCAAATCTGGATTATATTAAGATTGGAACTGATAAAGATGCTCCTGCTATTGTTCCCGTCGTTTCACTTCTTAGAATATATCCTCATTGGAATCAAAAAGACTATAAGCATTTAATCTTATACCTGCGTGATAAAAAAATACCTTATTATTTAATAGATGATAATGGTCTAATAGATGATGCTGATACTATAATTTTTCTGGGTTCTCGTCCATTAGGCGACACAACTTGGACCGACCACTATGCAAAAGTAGAAACTTTTTTATTAACTTACAATGAAGAAGATATTAGACTAGAATTAAAAGAAATTATTGATGATGGATCTTATGTAAACAAATTAAATAAAATTGTAATTAACTCGCATATCGAAAAAGATTTGATTTACTCGCCTGGTCCAGATACTTATGATACACATACAGCAGATAATGAAGGATGGTATTGGAAAGAAATCTTGCCGTATAGTGATCAACCAAATCAAAATACTTTCACATTTCCACTTATACTCAAACCAGTTGAAGATTCACAAATTGAAATCAAACTCGTTTTTAAAAGTACAACTGATACATTATTTAAAGGATTTGGCTCTAATAAATACCCTGAATACAGAATAGCTTTGTTTTTCAATGGGGATTCTTTGGATGTGAGAGAGTTTACAAGAATACATAACGATACTTTTAAATTAGTACTCAATTCCAACAGAGTATTATATGGAATAAACATACTACAAGTAAAGAGTTACGAAGTTCATCCATTTCGTCTTGGAGTTGTGGGAATAGATTATATTAAAATTCAATATCAATCCGAGCCTTATAAATACTATTATGCAAATTCATTTGAGTTAAATGATTTACAAAGTAAATCATTTCTCGATATTGAAAACTTAACAAATAATCGGGTAATAGTTATTGATGAAACTAATAATACAATTCAATTTCCTAAGTCAGTTGAAATGACATCCGAATTAAATATCACAATAAGAAGTGATAAACCCATTTTCTCGGCTTACTTGAATGATTCCTCAGTATACAATCAATATCAAGGAATACATTTGGTTAAAATAAATAAAAAGGGATCTTTAACAAACGAACATCATTATTATTACGATGAAGTTGCTTTTAATAAGATGCTTAAAGAAGCTACCAACAACGATGTATTCATTTTTGCCTATAACGAGCCAAGTCGAAAAATTCCTGATGAATTTCTCAAATCCATACAATCTTTGAATATCGAATTGAAGGTAACTAACAATCTGAGCATAGGGAATATGATGCTGGTTGTTTTCCAAAAAAACAATCTATTATATGAAGAAGCAATTAATACAAATACTTATAGCAAACAATTAAAATTTCAAAATATATTTCAGCTACATTATAAAGCTAAAGTGTTATCCCCGCCAACAATTAGTAGTAAATTGTTTATTTCTTCTCAAGATGATTTCTCAAACACTACAATTAAAAAAGTTAATAAACCTTATTTATTCGACAAAAATATCAAAACTGATGTAATGATTGTTTATAGTAGAGAGTTTGAAGATTTTAAAAATAAATATGTTGCTTTCCGTCAAAAAACAGAACCACAATTAACTTATAAAACTATTGAAGTAGAAGATATTTTTAATGAACTTAATTTTGGTAAAAGAAGCCCGTATGCAATTAAAAATTTTCTTTATTTTGCCAAGAACAACTGGCAAGATAGTATTAAGACACTTGTTATTATTGGTAATGCAAGTTGGGATGTATCAAAAAGAATGTCTTATACAGTATCAACAGATTTTGTACCTTCCTATGGGTTCCCACCGGCAGACTATTGGTACACTCTTTTAGATGAGGATTTAAGACCAGACATAAATGTGGGAAGAATTTCGATTCACTCTGTTGAAGATGGTGAAAACTATTACCAAAAACTTGTTGACTATTATTCTATACCTGACCAACCCTGGATGAAGAATTTTCTTTTTCTTTCTGGTGGAGAAAATGATGATGAAAGAGCAAAATTTGCAAGAATAAAATCATATTTTTTCGATGAGTACATTAAATATGATAATTTTTGTGGTACATCCGATTCAGTTGCAAAATATGATAAGAACATTGGTGGTACAGCAGAAGCCGGCGAGATTCGAGAAAAAATAAATAGGGGAGCCCTATGGGTCAATTTTCTAGGACATGCAAATCAAAGTATATTTGATATGGATGGATGGCAAGTTAATAAGCTCAATAATTACCAAAAATATTCCTTTTTCTCTACAATAAGTTGTAACACAGGCGCTCACGCAGATCCGGGGATTATTCATTCGAGAAACGAAGATTATGTGTATTTTAAAGACAAAGGATTTATTGGCTCAATTGGTTCTTCCACTTTTGGCTGGGTGGATGAAAATCGATTTATCATATTAAGAATAATACAAAATCTGAGCGATCCAAATTCAAAGTTAGAATATATAGGGGATTTGCTCAACTATGGGAAGAATGGCTTAGCAAACGAAGGTGCACAGCTACAAACAAAATTCCACAATGCATTGATAGGTGATCCACTTCTAAAGTTACGAGTAAGCAGATTGCCAAATCTATATACTTATGCTACGACTGTATCGATAAAAAATAGGACAGGAAGCAATGATGTAAGTATTTCAGATTCGATTGCAGTAGTTGCTGGTGAAATATATAATAATGGATTAAAATTAAATGAAGATGTTGCTTTAAGAGTATACAACATTTATGATAACAAAATCGATTCAGCTGATTTTGTTATCAGTTCAATATGTTTCAATTCCGCCTTCCAAGTAGAATTCAATATATCCAACCAACCAGGAGAACATATCGTTAGAATAGTAATCGATCCAGAAAACAAGTTTGATTACTTAAAACCCGAGAACAAAGTACTTGAAAAATCATTTTATGTATATTCACCAACATTATTACCAATAGATCCCCAAGAAAATTGGGATGTATCGTCCACAAATCCAATTTTTCGCGTTATCAATAAGCTTCATAATGAGAAAACAAGTTACTTTTTTTCAATTCATAATAGTAAAAATATGGTATATGAATCCACATTTGATGAATTCTATTTCAATGAAAACTATCTTGATTGGAAACCAAGCTTGAACTTAACTGAAGGCTATTATCAATTAACTGCATTTTATGTGGATGGAAACAATTTAAAAAGCAATGAGTTGAAAATCAATTTTTATGCTAAAAACTCTATTGAAAAAAGGTTTGTTAATTCACAAATCATATCACAAACCAATTTTAATAAATCTGACAATTACCGCACTCAATTTTATGAAAAGGAGAATAGAGTTGCTTTAAGTGAATCAACAAAAAGAGTAAAATTAATTTCAGTATCTGGAGATTGGGATAGAAACATTATCGAATGGGGAGTGATGGAAGTAGGGGATAAGGTTTATTTGGATGCCCGATATTATCGAGGATTTAACATATTAGTTTTTCCTGATAGTAGTGGGGACACAGAACCCATCTACAGAAGATTTGACACCTGGGTTGATGGTGATGATTGGACTTCGGACTCATCTGCGGCAAAATTAAATTTATTCCTAAGAGATTCTGTTCCCGATAACTCTTACATATTTCTTGCAACAAGCAGTAGATCTTTTAAAATCCCTGTACTCAACCAAATGTATCGACCAGAAAATGTTGGCTCGATGGATACATTGAGAAGCATTTTAAGGGAGTATGGTTCCGCATTAATTGATAGCATTCAAGGTGAATACACTTATCCTGCAGTATCTTGGTATGCATGGAAACATTCCTTTGCAATGATAGGTAAAAAAGGATGGAAATCGGGTGAGGCTATAGAAGCTATGAGAGACGATGGAGATACAGCAATGGTCGAAGCAAACGTTAAATTCTTTAGCAAGAATGGGTACATTAATTTCAATAAAATAGGTCCATTGAGCAAATTAAAGTCTGTAAAAATCCAATCCAATGCAGATATAAATTCGTTGTTAGATTATTCCATAAATTTTAGTATATCCAACAAAGATGGAGAATTAGCTACATACCAACTGAAATCAAATAACGAAGTTATTGATTTAGATAGTCTTACAACAAATGACTTATTTACCAATTTACTTCTTAGTTTCGAAAGAAAGAATCAAAAATTCAATCCATTTGTCAAGTCTCTTGAATTAGTTTACGAACCACCTGTAGAACTTGCAATATCAAAAAAAGAAACATTAATAGACCAACCCATATCCACAAGAGATATAAATAATACAATGCAAATATCTGTCGAAAATATATCTCCACGCAAGTCTTCAGGACAATTTAATTTTAATATCACTAGCAACAATTCATTTACCTTAACAAACCAGAAAATTGACAATATCGAACCGAATGAACGAATTTTTGTTAAATACACGCTGTTATCGGAAAATTTAAGTAATGACAATAACTTGGATATTCGTATTAATTCGAACAACAATCCGATTGAACAATACTTGTTTAATAATTCGCACACGCTATTTTATGAACTGATTAATGATAAGCAAAAACCAAAAATTAATGTAACATTCGACGATAAATCTGTTAAGGATGCGGACTATATTTCACTTCATCCCCTAATCAAAGTACAAGTTTATGATAATATCCTAACCCCAACCAAAGATAGTGGTCATATAGAAATTTTTATCAATGGATTATTTATTACAAAGGAAAATACAGATTATTACTATCTTAATCTTAATCCTAACCGAGATAATCTAAAAAGTGAGTTGTACTTCATCCCAAATAATTTGGAATATGGTACAAGTAAGATATCTCCTGCTAATTACTTAAAATTAATCGCGAAAGACCAGCTGGGTAATTCAGACACACTCATCTTCAGAGTTAATGTACAACAAAACAATACTTTATCCGAAGTTGTAACATTTCCCAATCCTTTGTTAGATGACGAAATTACTATCCAATTTTCCTATTTTGGTCGAAATATAAAAGAAAAATTATTAATTTCGATTTTTAACTTAAATGGACAATTGATAAATTCCTTTGATTCTTTTTGTGAAATTGGACAGAACGAGAAGAAGATAATTCTCCAAGATATAAATGGAGCAAAATTGCCTCGTGGCACTTACTTCTTCCGAATTGAAGTAAAGTCTAATTTGTGGACAAAACCTCGAAATGGAGTTTTTCTCAAAATGAACTAAAATGAAGAAATTCGTCATAATTATCTCAGCATTAGCAATTCTTAGTTTTATATCTTATATTTATTATCATTCTGTTATGAATGCTATTATCGATAAAGAAACTGAGCAAATTATTGATATTCCCTATAATACTCCAACTTACAAGATTATAGAAATTTTCAATAACTATGGTTATCTTAAACCAAATTGGTTATTTAAATATCTTATAGCTAATCAAATTGAAACAAAGAAAAAATATATCAATGCAGGAATATATGAAATACCTGCGAAAATATCCAATAAAGAATTATTAGACAAATTGTTTTCCAACGAGTTTGTGAAATTCAAGAAATTTTCTGTGATCGAAGGTACAAATATTTATGAATTTGCCGAAAACTATGAAAAGACCTTTGGTGTAGCGATACAAGAAATAATCAACCTAATAAACGATAAAAGTTTTATTCAATCCCTAAATATTCCATCATGGTCTATCGAAGGATATCTAAATCCCGATACATACTTCTTTTTGGATGATTCACCTAAGAAACATATTTTGAAATTAGTTGAAAGGCAGAAGGATCTTCTTACAAACATTTCCAAAAACAAAAAAGTAGATTTGACCAATTACGAAATACTAATTTTAGCCAGTATTATACAATCAGAAGCTTCTGCAGATGAGGAATTGCCGCTAATAAGTTCAGTTTATCACAATCGCTTGAATTTAGGAATGCTACTACAAGCAGATCCTACCGTACTTTATGGCAAACATCCACAAAAGACAATAACAAAAAAAGATTTAACGGATAAGTCGAACAAACACAACACTTATATTTACAGTGGCTTACCTCCAACTCCGATTAATTCACCTGGAAAGAAAGCAATCTACGCTGCAGCAAATCCTGCCAACACTAATTACTTATTTTTTGTATTGAAAAGCGATACAGATAAAACCCATTATTTTTCGACAAGTTATAATGATCATCTGAAATTTGTTAAAAAATATCGTCAATCAACAAAGAAATAATAAAATAAATAACTAAATTTGCAAAAAATAATTAGTTAAAATATGGAAAATTCATTACAATCAGACTTTTCACCTATCGACAATCGCAAAGATAATTATTATAATCTAGCAAAAAATATGAAATTTGTTTCGCTGTTTATAATCATTTATGGAGCAATTAGCACACTAAGTATTGTAGGAGCATTGGTTGGCGTTCCAATTATATTTGCTGGATTGAAACTACGCGATGCATCAATTGCAATTTATAATTACTTACAAACAAATCAGCAGTATGATTTAGATAATGCCGTGGAAAAACAAGCACGAGCTTTTTGGATTCTAAAAATATTAATTTTAATTTCCATATTTTTTTATATCTTTTTCATACTTATCTTGTTTATTTTTATAGTACCGTATTTACGTAATTTATCTATATCTCAAGTTTAAAAGGTTTGTATATGAAAATAAAAACAAATATCATCTGTTTCCTAATTTTAATTGGCTTTAATTCATTACAATCGCAGGATTTAATAAAAATTGATAATAATTGGCATTCTCCTAACTATAAAGCATCCAAAGAATTTATTGCTGTACCTCAAATTAGCAATAAGTCCAAGGAATATTCTGTAACAATCGACTCCATATTAATAGCCAATCCCCGTTATGATTTACGGGTTGTACCCAATAAATCAACCTTTACATTGAAACAAAATGGTAGCGAGTACATTGGTTTTTTTTTCTCGTCGAAACATAATTTAAAGTATAGTGTGCGTGCGCATGTATTTTATACTATAAATGAACTTAAAACACAAGCAGTATATCTCTACAATTTATTTCCAAAATTTAGTTATGAAGATATTTTCGAGGAATTGACAAGTAATAAAATTGGATTGGAACTAAAGAGTTTACTAAAAAAATACCTCGAAAATCATACTGCATTATCCTACAAGGAAGCAAGAGAAAAAATGTTTGGTGAAATTGATAACAAGGATGGATGGGTTGAGTGTATTTACACTGGACGGAAAATTCAAACTGCAGGAATTCCAGACGTGAATCAAACAGGTTTCAATACCGAACATACTTGGCCCCAGGCATTCTTCAACGAAGGTGATACTGCATCTCGCTCTGATCTGTTTCACATATATCCAAGCGACGAAACAGCTAATAATAAAAGGGCTAACTACCCATTCGACTATGTGTCGCAAACTCAATGGCAAAATGGCAATTCCAAACTTGGAAAGAATTCGAAAGGTGAAACTGTTTTCGAGCCTCACGACGAAATTAAAGGTAATATCGCACGTAGTTTATTCTATTTTGCTTTGAGATATAACAATCCAACTAATTTTTTAAATTCACAAGAGAAAACATTACGAGAATGGAGTATGCTCGATATTGTTGACAATACAGAATTAACGAGGAATCAGAAAATATCGGATATTCAGAAAAAATTAAATCCATTCATTTCTCATCCCGAGTTTCTCGATAGAATTTATAGTATTTCGATGGACGAAGATTTCCCTAAAATTCAGAAAACATCATTTTCAGTAAAGTTTGCCAAAGTTACTTCTGATTATATTAACTCGCAAAAAAAACTCAATGTTTATATTACAAATTCAGGAAATGTGAATTTAATAATAAGTAAAATGGAATTATCTCATCAAAATGGAGGTGTAATTTCCGAAATTGAAGGTTTAACACTTCCTGTGGAAATTCCAGTTGACACAACATTGACAATCAACAATGTTCTATTCAATTTGCCGGAAGTCCAAAATCAAAACACTGTAGTAAAACTTACAATAAATAATGAATTATCTGAATATACTATTCAAGAAGACAATTTAAATTCTGTAGGTGAACTAGCAAAAACATCTGAATTATTTTACATAAACAATAAACTTATAATTAACTCTCATCATCAAATTGAAAATATCAAAATATTTGATATTATGGGTAGAGAAGTTACCAGTACGGGTTTGCAAGATAAAGACAATAGGATTGATTTGTTTTTGAACAATGGAGTATATTTTATTTTATTGCAATCTGGTAATTCAATTGAAAGCAAGAAATTAGTTGTGATGAATTAATAATTTACACTTAATTGTAAAAATAAATTATTTGAGTAGTTTCGCAAAATCTCGTCGTTTCCACTTCCCATTGATTTAATATTATTCTTATGGGTATAATTATATACTAAATTTAACGTAAAATTATTAAGTAGTGAGATTTTGGAATATATTACATATCTACTTCCATCCAAATATGCTGGGAATGAATACATATAACCCTGCATAAAATACTCGTATTGCCAAATTGCCGAATTATAAGAATCGGTTGTAAATAAAGATAACCTGCCGCCAAATTTATAATTATCAAAATCATAGGAAATGTCCACAAATGTTGCATACCCAAATTCATTTGGGACGACCCCAGAATTGTCTATTAACGAGATTTCACTCCGAACTCGGAGGTTCAATGACTTTTTTATGCTATAAATAACTTCTTGGCGAATTAAATAATCAATTTCTTGAAAAATGTTGTCTTTTCCTGATATCTTTGTACTATTTGTTTTATTTTCTGCCAAAAATCTTGTTGAACCTTTTAATTTATCCTTTATTCTATAATCAAATTGATTGAATATTGTGAAACCATTTACTTGTTTATCGATAGTATAAGTTGGTCCGTACGATTTGAATAAATCAACGAACGAAGTTATTTTTAAATGCTTTGAAAGAGCAGAATAGAAACCAATGTACAGACCATACTCATTTGCTGGATAGGAAAACTCGCCAAACATAGTTCCATAAGGAGATCGAAAATATTTATCAAAAGAACGAAAATGAACAGCAATTTTTGATTGATTTAAGTTATAAATACTACCTAATGAAAAACCATGATAATTTAATTCGTCCAAAGAAAGTTCTGAAGAAATAGAATATTGCTCTTGAGTATAAATTGCAAAAAATGTTTTATAAAGATTATTATTTGAATTTGGAAATTTTGATGATGATGTTTGTATATTTCTATCATAGCTTAGTTGAAAGAAACCACTACCTATGGAGAAGTTACGATAAGATAGAGAGAAATTTCCCGAAAATGAGACTTCTTTAATTCTGTCTATTTTATTTATCTCTGTCTGTGTTCTATATAAACCAGATGTATAAATCGATGTAATGATATTTTTTGTAGAGTCATAAGTTGCAGGTTTCTTAATACTTGAGTAAAAACCACCAACTTTAACAGAAAAGTCACTAAAGTCCAACAAATAATCAACCGAAACACCACGAAATCTAGAATAGTCCAAGGTGGAAAAATACGGCTTACTTGATTGCTTAAATTTCAATACTGGGGCAATATTATTTATCCCTTTTCTATCACCAAAAGATTGCCATAGAACATTTCCCATACCGAGTTGATACTCAAAATCGCCTACAACTATATTCAAATTTTTCTTGTTATTATACCAAAAATTTCCGATATAATATTCCACGAGGCTTCTTTCACCGGCATCTTTATCAATCACCAGATTAGAACCAAAATTATTAATATTCAATTTCATTCTTGTGGATAAGTCAGTTTTATCACCGATAAATTTTGATTTTTCAAATCCATAAATCGGATTATCTGTTGTTTTATAACGACTTCTAAAGAAAAGTGAAAATTTTTCTATGATGGGTAATTCTTCAATATATGTACAATTCTCTAAAATTACAATCTGCTCACCAATCAAAGAAAGCTCTTTTGATAGTTTGTCAATACTTGCTTTTGGGTTTTTCCTAACAAATTCAATTATTCTAAATGATGTGTTGAAGTCAAAAAAAGGGAACTTGGTTAAATCATCAATCGATGCATATAATAGATTTATCTTATTCAATTTTGTTGATTCTATATAATCAATTTGCTCTTCCGAGTATTCAAAATCTTCAGAACTTTCGTAAATTTGTTCTATTTCGGTTTCCGTTAATTGTGGAAATACAGAAATCGGAAATATTAAGTTAAAAATTAAGAATAAACAAATATAATATTTCTTGATCATAGTGTTAAAAATGAAATCAAAAATACAAAAAACTTTATCAATTCCACTGAACATCGCTTTAAAAAAAATTCTTAAAGCACCATTCAAGCCATTTATTGATAAAATCAAACTGAAAAAAGAAAAACAAATAATTGATGAATACCTTAACAATCTATTCAAGAACGAAGTAAATTATTTTGATGTACAGTTTGACTTTTTTGTAAACAACACAATTATTCCAAATAATGTAGAAATTCAAAATATTTGTTCTCATTATTTTGATTTATTGGGTAGTGGGTTAGAAAAAGTTGCCTTTAATACTACATATCAGGGCTTTCTTAGTCTTAATTATTCAACTCCGTTAGATATCGTAAACCTCGATAAACTAATTGAATTACTACCCAGTGAGCATAAAGAAAGATCAAGAATTTTACATTCATTCATTTCGTCTGATTATGAACCTATCGATTGGATTGTTGATTTTAGAAGTGGATTCCGATGGACTTTAGATTATTACAAGTTCCTTTTATACGGAAATAAAGAAGGAGTGGATATTAAAGTACCCTGGGAATTGTCGAGGTTGCAGCATTTATTTGATTTAAGTCTATGTTGCCGATTTGTTGACGATAACCAAAAGTCTGCATTAAAGCAAGAGATTGTAAATCAATTGTTAGACTTTATATCACTTAATCCACCCTTTTACGGACCTAATTGGATTTCGCCTATGGAGGTTTCAATTCGTTCTGTAAATATCATATTCACTTTAATTGAAATAAAACGAAATAAATTAGATATAGATAACGAAATCCTTCAATATATCTATAATTACTTATGGGCTTGTTATCGATATTTACAATTAAACAACGAATGGAATGATGGATTGAGAAATAATCATTACCTGTCTAATCTGCTGGGTTTAACGGTATTATCTAAATTCTTTGAACAAGATAAGGTTGGCAATATTTTCGATAAATTATACATTAAATTTCGAACTGAATTGCAATATCAGTTTTTTGATGATGGGGGCAATTTTGAAGGTAGTCTTCCATATCATTTCTTTTCATTTGAAATAATATTTTGGCTAACAGAGTTTTTTAAGGACAAATTGAAAGATGATACACAATCACTAGCAAGGTTATCACATATTTTAAACTTTAACAATACTTTTAATAATTACAGTATTGAAAACTTACAGATAGGGGATAATGATTCTGGTAAGATTATTAATGTCAAATGTTTAAATAATTTTAATTATAATTATTTTTTATTATCAAATAAACTCCATAATTATGTTGTTAATATAAGTAATAAACATAATAATATGTCTATTTACAACAATTTTGGAGTATTGATTCTTAAACAAGAACAATTAAGTTTAATATTATCTATAGGGAGAAAGGCTCAATCTGGTAAAGGTGGTCATAATCATAATGATTCGCAATCGTTTATTCTTTTCTGCGATAATGAACCATTCATTGTGGATCCAGGAACTTATGTTTATACAGCTTCAGCTAAATATCGTAACCTTTTCAGAAGTGGGACTTATCATAATAAAGTATGTGAGGTTGTTTCTAACGACTTCAATGAAGATTATTCTTCATTATTTTGGTTTAATGATAACAAATTGGATTATTTTTACCAAGAAAATGAAAGCAAAAAATTCGTAGAAGTTGAAAATAATAAACTCTCAATAAAACGAAGTATATCAATTGATAACAAAGAAGTTATTGTTGATGATATAATTGAGAAAGAATATAATAATCTAATTAGCTCGTTTCATTTACATCCAAATTGTAAGGTGGAAGTTATAAACCCAAAACATTTAAGAATTTACAACAATAAAAAGGAACTGCATTTTCATTCGTCTCACGATATAAACATAGAGGATTATTCATACTCACCAGAATATGGTAAACGCGTTAAATCTAAAAAAATAGTAATTTATATTAATAATAAGGATTTGCGTAAACTTCATTACACTTTTAAAATTACTTAATAATGAAAATTATTTACTTATATATTGCTCGAAAATTTACATCTACATTCATTTTTTCTGTAATAGCTCTTTCGCTAATTTTTATTATAGTTAATCTTTTCGAGCAGCTAGATAAGTTTCTTGATAGAAATGTTCCTATTTTTATCATCATTTCTTACTATATTTTTGGTTTGCCTGATATTTTAAAATTGCTAATACCCATAGCAACATTATTAGCAAACCTATTTTCGATTGGAACAATGGCGAACAACAATGAAATAACCGCAATGAAATCAGGTACATTAAGTTTATATAAGTTATTTATTCCACTAATCGTTATAACTATATTTATAATGATTTTGCAATTATATTTTGCAACTCACTTAGCTCCATATTCAAACATAAAGAAAAGCGAAATTGGAAAAGAGTATTTAGGTGGTGCTGTTGAAAGTACTTACATTTCTAGCTTATATATTCGAGATAATCCCTTAAGAAATATAACGATTACAGAATACAATTCTTCAATGAAGACTGGATATGGAATGCAAATTTTTGAATTTAAATTAGAAAAATCTGTTCAACTATACAAAACTACTTATGCAAATACTTTTCAATGGGATAGCATCAGCAACAATTGGATATTGAACAAAATTACTGATAAAGAAATATACAATTCTACAATGAATATAAACAATAAAGATGCTGATACTGTCAAATTCTCCTTTGATGCCGCAGCATTGTCTAAAATATCTAAACCAATCGATCAAATGAATATTTTCGAATTATACGAATATTTAATATTTAAGAAGAATGGAGGAGAGGATATAGAGAAGGAACTTACTGATTTCTATGGTATATTGGCGTTTCCTTTTGCTAATTTCATAGTCTTGCTTTTTGGCGTTCCTTTTGCTTCAGTAAAGCAAAGAGGAGGCATGGCTGTGCAAATTGGAGCAGCTTTAATTGTATCTGTGATTTACTTGGTTTTCACAAAAGTTGGACAAACTTTAGGATATTCCACCGGCTTATCTTCTTTACTTTCAGCATGGTTAGCTAATGCAATTTTCTTACTACTTGGTATCTATGTTCTTGCAAAAACTCCCAAGTAATTTTACCATTCTTATTGCTTCAGCAATGGTTGGCTGACCTTTCCCTGTTTTAAGAGAATCATTTAGCCCGCAGTAAAAAAGTGGGGAACCAAGTATTAAGGAATGGTATCTCGTTGATGTAAAACTCTCACCTTCAAAGAAGCAAATCAAGTTATTAGATTGATTTATAAGATTTTTATACAAATCATATAATAATTTTTTATTATAATTCATCATTACATCACTGATAACTATTTTTATATAATGTTGAATATGGATATTATTTAAATTCTGAAGTAAATTAAAATATTTTATAATATCATCATATTTAAAATTATGAATAGATATAATATAATGATGTTTATCTAATATAATATTATTTTCTAAAGTATATTTCATAATATCATAATAATCAATATCATATATGATATTATTTGATAATTGACTTAAATCGTAATAGAAATTAATACTCTCAAACTGTCCATAATTATCAATTTTCAATATCACTTTTGGAAATAACCTGGTAAGATATTCAAAATCTATATCCTGGATGTTAATCGAATCTAACCTTAATTCGATATTCTGAATATAGGTTGCAAAATAATTAAAATCAACTCCTTCGAGAGATTTAAGACTTAAGCAAATTTTGGATATCATTGATGAACTGTTCATATTTTATTTGATAAATTACTGGTTTACCGATATCTTCGAGTAAAATTATTTCAATATAATCCCCTAAACTCTTTTTGTCAAATTTTAAATTCCTAATGATTAATTCTGAATCGAAATTATGCTTGAAATTGATTTTAAGATTTGATATATGATTTATATAAGCAGTTGAAATGTAGTTACTTAATCCTAGGTACATTTCACTAAGCATTAATGCATATTTCATTCCATAACCTACACTTAATCCATGAGTAAGGTTATAATTTAACTCTATTGCATGTCCAATTGTATGACCAAAATTAAGTATCTTTCTTAAATTATTATCGAATAAGTCATTCTTAATAATACTTAATTTAAAATCAATTGATGTCTTAACTATATATTTTAAATACTTATTATTAAATAATATAGAAGAATCATGTATTAAATCAGAGAAAAATTCAGATGATTTGAGCATACTTACTTTCAAGATTTCGAAATATCCAGAAATTAAATGTTTTCGTGGTAAAGTTTTTAGGAAATTGTGGTCGATTGTTATAGAATTTGGTAAATATATTGTTCCCAATAGGTTTTTGTAAGTTTGGTAATTAATTGCATTTTTACCTCCAATAGCAGCATCCGCCATTGAGAGTAGGGTAGTTGGAACAAAGTTTACGGTTAAACCTCTCTTGTAAATTGATGTAGCAAAACCAACTAGGTCTAGTAATGATCCACCACCAACAGCAACAATTTCGTCGTTCTTCGAAATTTCATTATCAGCAAAAAATTTAATGATACGATAAACACCACTAAAAGACTTAGCTTTTTCTCCAGAACGGATTATTAAAATCTTTTGAATTGGAAGAGTTTGACTAATTTGATAAATTTGGTCAACTTTTAAATCAATTACGAAGAA
Source organism: uncultured Chloroherpeton sp. (assembly GCA_964405755.1). Taxonomy (GTDB): domain Bacteria; phylum Bacteroidota; class Ignavibacteria; order Kapaibacteriales; family UBA2268; genus GWF2-33-9. The sequence continues at coordinate 23,137 of CAYOPF010000009.1, read as the reverse complement.
ACCATTTTTACAACTTTCTACAGAAAATTTATTATAAATTATTTTAGAATTTCTTAGTTTGATAGTCACAGCTTAACTTTGATGTAAGTAATTAAATATATTATTGATGATCTCTAAGTTTACCGCCTGATTAGCGTCGCTCCACGCCTCATCTGGCTTATTATGCGATTCTATTATTAACCCATTAAATTTTAAATCAATTGCCATTTTTGCGAGAGGCGGGACAATTAATCTGTTTCCTGCCGAATGAGAAGGATCGAAAATAACCGGCAAATCTGATTTATCTCTGATTTCCAATAAAGAGTGAAAATCTGGAGTAAAACGAAAATAATTCGAAGTCTGTTCGAACGTCCTTATCCCACGAAGACAAAGAATTACGTTAGGATTTCCTTCATTTAATATATAATTGGATGCAGATAAAAATTCATCAACTGTAGAGCCAAAGCCTCTTTTTAATATTATTGGCTTTAGGTTCTTTGAAGTTAATTTACCTAACTTACGAAGAAATTCGAAGTTTGTCATGTTTCTACTTCCAACTATAACCACATCAAAGTATTCAAAGTATGATTTTGCTTGTTCTATATCTAAAAATTCACTCACAGTATTAAGATTATTTTCTCGTGCAGCTTTATAGAATATTTCTAAACCTTTCTCTCCTAATCCTTGAAAATAATTTGGGTTTGTTCGAGCTTTGAAAATCCCCCCACGGATGAATTTTACACCTATCTCTTTTAATTTATTTGATATTGTAGAGATTTGTTCATAACTTTCTACTGAGCATGGACCCGCTATAAGCAATTTCTTTTGGTTTAAATTATGGTAAATTGTGTTTAACACTTCGTCATTTTGTATATAACTAATTGACTTAATTTCTTGTAATAATTTAAGATAAATATTTTTAATCAATAATTTGTGATCAGGATTTAAAATGTCAGAAGTAATATTGACTAATATATTGTTTTCTCTGGTAATATCTATTATTATTTGATGTTTTTGTAATTTATTCTTATGTAATGATTGTACTAAACTTATTCTTTCTAATAGTTTAGAAGCTATTTTCTTATCTAATTTATCAATCTCGTTTCTTATTTCGATTAATTCATTCATTTCTTATTTTGCTAATTTATTAATATCATCTACTTTTTGTAACTTATTATAGTCAATTGGCTTATATTTGCCATATTCATTCAATTCTTTTAGTTCATCTAATTGGAATTGAATTTTCATCTTTGGTTCGTTAATATCAAAATCAATATTCATAGGGTAGAAATTCGAATTAATTGTTTTATATTTTGAATACTTAAGTCTAATATCCGAATTATCAATATTTAGCTTTTTGAAGTTAAGATTATTGTTGCTTACGATATAGTTGTATTCCACAATTCCTTTCGAAATCGTATTTTGAAAATATAGTGTATCTTTTTTTGATTTCAAGACTAATGAATCAACTAATGGTTCTGCTAGAATAATTTTCCTCACTAAATCCAAGAGTGTAAGTTTGATGTCATTGTTGGATATATTAATTTTGGATTGATAATATCTCTTATGCCAGAGATTTGCAACTTTTAATGTATCTTGTAACACCTCGATAGATGCAAAATGAATTCCAAAAGGACCAAAAACGTTAATTAACAGTCTGACTTTATCGATATAACCACCTTCGATATTACCATTAAACTCATCGTTATTTATGTTGACAGTAATTTCTCCTTCGAATTCATAATTTACAAGAGCCTTTTTTAATTTCAATTTGAATTCCTGAATAGTAGTATCCTTAATAATATCATTTTGTTGAACTGTTCCCAAAGTTGAAATCTTCTTGGTGGATGAACAAGAAAAAGAAATTGAAGTGATAAATATTATTAAAAAAATTCGAATTAATTTAATTTGCATAGTTAGATTTTTAATAAATCTTAAATTAATAAAAATAATCTAAATCGTCTATAACTTAAAATTATTGTATATGGTTTACATAACAAGAAAAGCATCTTTTTCGGCAGCACATAGATTATTCAATCCTGAATTGAGTGATAATGAAAACTGCGAAATATATAATAAGTGCAATAATTATTGGGGCCACGGCCATAATTATACGCTAGAAGTAACTGTGTGCGGGATACCTAATCCCAAAACTGGATATTTAATTGATTTAAAGATACTTAAGAAAATAATTAACGAAGAAATTATCGAAAAAGTTGATCATAAACATTTGAATATTGATGTGGATATGTTTAAAGGCGTTATCACGTCCTTGGAAAACATAATTGCAGTTTTTTGGCAAAGCCTTGAAAAGAAAATTCCAAACGGAAAATTATTCAAAATAAAAATATTCGAAACTGATAATAATTGGATTGAGTATTTTGGAGAACCATTCGAAATTACTAAATATAAACAATAAGGAAACTTATGGACAAACTGGAATTTAAAAAGTACGAGATTAATTACAATTCAATACCAGCTGAAGATTATTCTGATGTAAATTCTTTGGGATTAGCCTTGTATGATTCTAACGATAATCATCCGCTAACCGATGAAGAAAGATTTGAAATGATTGTCCATTTGGAAAAAAACATTGCAGAAATGCTCGATATTTTGAGGATTTCACGCAAAGATCCTAACAGCACCCATACACCTCTAAGGGTTGCTAAGATGTTGGTGAATGAACTACTCATAGGAAGGTATGAACCCCCTCCAAAAATAACTGTATTTCCCAACCGTAAGCACGTAAATAATTTGATTATAAGTCAAGGTATTGAAGTAATGTCGATGTGTTCCCATCATTGGCAAACAATATCTGGTAGGTGTGTTATCGGTTATATTCCGGGTGATTATGTAGTGGGTGTGTCGAAATTAAGTCGTATTGTACAATGGTTTTCCCGACGACCCCAAATACAAGAAGAATTGGGAGAACAAATTGCAGACTATATTCAAAAAATGCTTAAACCAAAAGCCTTGGGTGTCGTAATCAAAGCTAAACACTATTGCATGATCGCTCGTGGGGTAGAGGAATCAGAAGAGGAAACTGAAATGATTACGTCGGTAATGCGAGGTTATATGTTAAATGACCAAAGCTTACGAAATGAATTCTTGAATTTAATACGGACATATTAGTAACTGTGATATTTCCAAATTTCGAAATTGAAAAGAATTATTGGAAACAAGATAAGATAGTCTTTGGAATAGACGAAGCTGGTCGTGGTTGTTTGGCTGGTCCTGTAGTAGCTGCAGCAGTAGCTTTCCCAATGAACTTTCCGTATAATTTTAATGATAATACCATTAAGATTAACGATTCAAAAAAATTATCTGAAACAGAAAGAGAAAAGGCATTTGAATTCATTCAGAAAAATTCTATATATTTCAATTATTCTATAGTTGATAACTCTATTATTGACAAATACAATATTCTGCAAGCAACACAAATTGCAATGAATTTATGCCTTATTGATAAACCAAACACAAAATCAGTTCTTCTTGTTGATGGTAATTACTTTCAATCTCTATTCGACGATGAGTATACGACAATTATCAAGGGTGATGCAAAAAGTATTACTATAGCAGCTGCATCTATTGTTGCAAAAGTAATTCGGGACAGATTTGTAGAAGAATACCTGCAAATGCTTCAACCTTTGTATAGTTTTATTTCCCATAAAGGATATGCAACTAAAAAACATTTTGAAGAAATTAAGAAATTCGGTAAAACATCATTTCATCGCAATTCATTTCTTAATAAGTTCAATTTAAAACAAGAAACAGAAAAATTTCAGTTAAAACTCTTTTAATTATTTGTAATTTTGTAAAAAATTATAAGAGATTTATGAATATTTGTTTTCAAGGGATTAGAATAGTAAACCCTGCACAGAGTTTAGACATTGTTTCCAATCTTTGGATTAAAGATGGAATAATCAAAGATATATCAGAAAATTGTCAATGTGAATCTGAAACGCAAATTATTAATGCAAAAGGTCTAACTGCATTACCTGGATTATTTGATATGCACGTTCATTTTAGGGAACCAGGTTTCGAGTATAAGGAAGATTTGCAAAGCGGTATGAATGCTGCTGCAAATGGAGGTTTTACAGGAGTATTGATTATGCCAAATACAAACCCTCCAATCCATGATAAAACTGTAGTTGAGTATATCAAATCCAAAGTAAAAGGAAATTTGGTTGACGTGTTTATTTCTGGAACTATTACTCAGAATCAAGATGGTAATCATATTTCCAACATGTTAGAATTAAATGAGAATGGGGTAGTTCTATTCACAGATGATGGACGTTCAGTATTAAGTTCGGATGTTATGAAACGGGCTCTGGAGTATGCTGCTCCTTTGGACTTGTTAATATCTCAACATTGTGAAGATCATACATTGACAAATAACTTTGACATGAACGAATCGGAGATGTCAATAAAATTGGGATTAAAGGGCTACCCATCAGTTGCAGAGGAAATTATTCTATTCCGAGATATAGCATTAGCTGAGTATTGTGGAAACAGACGGTATCATGCCCAGCATATTAGTACAAAAGGTGCAGTAGATTTAATCCGAAATGCAAAATCCAAAGGATTGAGAGTTTCATGCGAGGTAACCCCTCATCATTTTTCTTTGGATGATATGGAAATTGCTTCTTATGACTCAAATTATAAAATGAATCCACCATTAAGAACAAAAAAAGATATTGAAGCTATCATAGAAGGATTAATAGATGGTACAATTGATGTGATTGCAACCGACCATGCACCTCATTCAAAATTAGAGAAAGATGTTGAATTCGATAAAGCTCCCAACGGAATAACAGGATTAGAAACTTCCTTTGCTGTGTGTTATACACATTTAGTGCAAACTAAACTTCTATCATTGGAGCAACTAATAGAAAAACTGTCAATCAATCCGAGAAAGATTTTAAATCAACAACCTATTGAAATCAATAAAGATAAGATGGCTAATTTAACAATAGTTGACTGCAACGAAGAATGGATTGTTCATAGCTCAAATTTTATGTCCAAATCAACAAACTCACCTTACATAAACCAAAAGTTTATTGGTAAAGTGAAATATGCAATAAATAACTCTAAAATTCATCAATCTATATTATAATTCATCTATGGTGTAATATGGTCAATGAACCCGAAAATATTGAGAATGAACTACCTAAATCGCAGCAAGAATTATTCCGAGCAATGATGGTTAAAGAAAAGCTAAAGAAAATTCAAGAGAAACTTGTTGAAAATGATAATGAATTTACTTTAAAAACAATTAAAGATTACGCTGAAGATACTCAATTAATCAAAGCACTTAAGATGTTAAAAGATAAGAAATAGATGTCAATACTTAAATATAATCTACATTATGTAAACTAACAATTATAACATCCATTTCTCTATTAACAATATTTATAGTAATTTTGTAAAACAAAAAGGAAACATTAAATGAAAACTCAGAACATACTAATTTCAATTATTCTATTAGCGTTATTGATAGCTTCGAGATTAATTCCCCATATATCAAATTTTACTCCTGTTTTTGCTATTGGTTTATTTAGTTATACTCTCTATAAAAAGAATTCTCTATCTTTTGTTTTACCAATATTGGGTATGCTATTCACCGATTTGATTATTGGGTTTTACCAAAATGTTTGGGCAGTTTATCTTTCGATGGTTATAGCTATTGTTGTTTCAAACTTAATTAATACAAACAAAAAGCAGATTACCATATTATCCCGTTCACTAAGCGCACCTACCATTTTCTTCATACTGTCTAACCTATCCGTCTTTTTTGTTTGGTATCCATTTAGCTTTGAAGGTTTTGTCTCTTGTTATGTGAATGCTATCCCATTCTATGGTTATTCAATAGCATCTACATTAATCTATTCTTTTGTTTTCTATTCACTATATAATTTAGTTTTTGAAAGAACAACATCATTCGTAAAAAATTAATCCTTCTATAAATAAATTGCAAATAAACTACTCTTTATGGGTAGTTTTTTTGTATTTTTGTATCGTTAAATCATTAAATTATGAAAGTTGATAGAATATGCTTAATCGATCCTAAAAATAATGGTCTCAAATTAGTCATATCATTTACAGAAAACATTATGGCGGGCCTAGAGATAAAATTATTAAAAAGCGATAAATCTGAATACAAAACAATTAAAACAACTCTTGCTCCTAATACTAAATTTCTTAGGGAAATTAGTATCGAGCCTATGCAACTGCATAGAGGATTCTTGGTTTGGAATGTTGTTCTTTGCTCTTCCGAAATTAAAACAGAAAAAGCTACTTTTGATTTAACTCTACAACAGAATTTGCAAAACTTAAGACCTACTATTCCCACATCCAGGGTAATTAATTCAATTCCACCTTGCAGATTCAATAAAACCATTGATTTCACTGATTCAATGATGTTTATGGTAAAAGGATTATAAGATATTTAAGAGAAATGTATTAATTTTGAACTTTATTAAATAATAATTTCGAGGTAATATGAACATTCTTGTTGCTATTTCACGGGTTCCCGACACAACGACGAAGATTCTCGTCGGAACCGATGGAAAATCAATCGACAACAATAACGTGAAATTCATTCTTAATCCTTATGATGAATATGCTTTGGAAGAAGCTCTTCGCATAAAAGAGAAAAATGGCGGAAATGTTACCGCAATTACCATTGGCAACGAATTAAATGCCGAAACTCTACGCAATGCTCTTGCTATGGGAGCCGATGATGCCGTTCTGGTTAAAGCAGATGGCGAATTCGATTCCTATTTTGTTGCTAAAAACATTGCAGAATATGCTGCTAAATCCAATCCTGACATAATTTTCCTTGGTAAACAGAGCATCGACTTCGATTCTTTGCAAATTCCATCGTATTTGGGCGAATTTCTAAACTTGCCGGTCGTTACTGTAACCACTAAAATCGATATCGAAGGCACAAAAGTTACTGCTGAACGCGAAATTGAAGGTGGAAAAGAAGTGGTGGAAACTTCCCTACCTTGTATTTTCTCTGCCCAAAAGGGATTGAACAATCCTCGGTATCCTAAATTGCCCGATATAATGAAAGCAAAGAAAAAACCAATCGAAGAAATCGCTGCCTCATCGTTCGACAATCTTGTCGAAATTACTAAAATGGAAATTCCGTCCCGATCAAGATTGAATAAAATTTTCGCGGACACCGACGAAGACATACAAAATGTCGTTAAATTGTTACACGAAGAAGCTAAAGTGATTTAAGGAGGAAATATGAACATAATTGCTTATTTAGATTTTACTAAAAATGAACTTAAAAAGGTTGCCTTCGAAGTGGCAACTCTCGCCAATCAAATTAAATCCCAATCCAACGCTAATATCTTTGCAATTAGCATTAATGCAGATGCAAATAAAGCCGAGGAAATTAAAGAATACGGAATCGAAAAATTAATTAACATCAAATCCGATTTGCTCGACAACTATTCCTCCGATGCTATCGCTAATTCAGTTTTCCAATTCGCTCAATCAATCAATCCGGACCTCGTTATCTTTCCTGCTAACTCACATGGATTGGAACTTGCCCCTCGATTAGCTGCAAAATTCAATGCGGGATATGTTTCGGACGTTATCGACGTGATTTTCGACAATGGAAATCTCTTCTTTAAAAAACCAGTGTATGCAGGTAAATCAATTGTAACTTCAAAAATCAATTCGCCAGTTAAAGTAATCTCTATTCGACCTAATATTTTCACTGCAAAGAAAAATCCAACCGATGCTCTAAATATAGAAAACTTCGAACCACAGTTAACCAGCAACGACATAAAAGCAAAAGTTGTTGATATAAACAAAAATGTAGGTAAATTAGATGTAAAAGAAGCTGATATAATCGTTTCGGGTGGACGTGGAATGAAAGCTGCCGAACACTTTAATTTAATAGAAGATATGGCATCCGTTTTGAACGCTGCAACAGGGGCTTCCAGAGCTGTAGTGGACGATGGATGGAGACCACACGCTGAACAAGTGGGACAAACAGGTAAAACAGTCTCCCCCACACTTTATGTTGCCTGTGGAATATCGGGAGCAATACAACATTTAGCGGGAATGTCCTCTTCGAAATACATTTTTGCCATCAACAAAGACAAGGATGCACCAATTTTTAAAGTAGCGGACTATGGTTTAGTGGGAGATGTGTTCAACATACTTCCAAAATTGACCGAAGAAATAAAAAAAATCAAAGGATAGTATTTAAATATCACTAATACATTAATACTTTCCGAAGGTTCATTACTTTCGGAAGGTATTTTATTTATAATATATAGATACTTATCCATATCATAAACAAACCCACGGCAATCTTTCATATCTTTTATTATAAATAAAGAAAAAAAAATATAATCATAGAGAACATTTTTTTAAATATTTGCTTATTTTTGCAAATCAAAAGAGAAATCAAACATATTTTTATCAAATTAGTAATAATTGCAAAGCAATTAAATTATAGTAAATAGTAAAGTAAATTTAACAATAATCGCATAGCGATTAAATTATGGTAACAAAACTACAACAAAACAAAACAATCGCATAGCGATTGAATTAATGTCGATGACAATATGATATTGATAACTATATTATAATAATTCAAATATGGTAAAATATGGCCAACACTTATACACAAATATTTCTTCATATTATTTATGTCGTCAAAGGGCGACAAAATCTAATTCCTTCTAATAAAAAGGAAGAATTATTTAAATATACTGCTGGAATAATTAAACAAAAAGGACATAAAGTTTATATAATCAATGGAATGAGTGATCATGTTCATATTTTATTAGGGTACAATCCAAACGAAAGCTTATCAGATTTAATCAAAGAAATTAAAAGATGCACTTCAATATTTATAAATAATAATAAATGGCTACGAGGAAGATTTGAATGGCAAACAGGTTATGGCGCCTTTTCGTATTCAAAATCTCAAGTAGATAAAATATATAATTACATTCAAAATCAAGAAAATCACCACAAAAAAAGATCATTTAGAGAAGAATATATAGAAATCTTAAAAAAATTCAGTGTTAACTATGATGATAAATATATATTTGAGGAAGTTTAATAAATAAAATAATATTATCTAAATGAATTTAAGGTATATTATTGATATAATTTAATCACTCTGTGATATATTTTCGTTTTATGATTGGTTATTACCATAATTTAATCACTCTGTGATTAATTTCATACAGATACTTATCCATATCATAAACAAACCCACGGCAATCTTTCATATCTTTTATTATAAATAAAGAAAAAAAAATATAATCATAGAGAACATTTTTTTAAATATTTGCTTATTTTTGCAAAATAATATCAATATAATTTAAAACAAACAAGTATTCCTTTAAATTATTATGCTATATGATGTAAACATACAAGAACAAGAGTTGAAAAATAAGATATCGAAAGATTATTTTTGGATGTATGATTTCACTCAAGCGATAGGCAATATTGACTTTTGCGTAGCCAGTTATCAAAGTCAGAAAGAATTGTACGACAAAGATTCTTTTCTTTGGGCTGAAGCTAAAAAAGGAATCTCCAGTATCTGTCATTCTTTAGTTCAATTGATATTGACAATAGGAAAAGCAAGAACTTTCGATAAATATCTCCCACCTAATTTTCTCGGAGCATTCGATGCGGAAAAAATTGCTTTCATTCCTTATAACTATATTCAGGAAATCTTCTATATTAATGATTTTAATTGGAATGTTACTCCATCGAATTACGATACGAAGGAATTTAAGATTGTTTTAGAAAATGTTAAAAGTATCTTAAACAAAAATACTCTTATTTATTATTTCGGAAAGGACGACAAGGAACTAAAAAGATTCATCAAAGATAATTTTATCACTGGTAAGTTTGGTACAACCAAAACAAGAATCGATAAAAACAATTTTATAGTAATTTATAGTAAGTGGTTACAAGTTGTAAAGCCCTCAATTGCTGTGGATTGGGATACTGCTAAAAAAAATGGCGTAATTGATGGTGATTTCTATCTTGCCGATTTGCTTTCAGAGGATAATATTACTTTGAAGGACAAATTATTTGTTGTTCTAAAATCATCTAAATATCAATTAAACCGACATAAAGATAAATTAGGCTTTCTAACTTTCAGCGAAGTGGAATTTAAGGATGAACAAAAAGCTCATAATCAATTCTGGAATAAATATGAAAGGCCACCAAAGGAAGAATACTGGGATTATATTATTGAAAGACGAGATTTACTGGTTCCGCAGGATGTGAGAGAACGAAAAGGAAGCTTTTTTACTCCACAAATATGGGTTGAACTCTCGCAAAAGTATCTTGCAGATGCTTTGGGCGAAGATTGGCAGGATGAATACTTCGTTTGGGATTGTGCCGCAGGAACGGGAAACCTTTTGAATGGACTTACAAATAAATATAATATCTGGGCATCTACTTTGGATATGCAAGATGTGGAAGTAATGAAAGATCGAATTAAAAATGGGGCTAATTTATTGGAAGACCACGTCTTTCAATTTGATTTCCTGAATGATGAGTTTTTTGAATCCAAAGATGGAGAAACAAAAAAGTGGAATCCTAAAATACCTAAATCCCTACAAGATGTTTTAAATAATGTAGAGAAAAGAAAAAAATTAGTTATGTATATAAATCCTCCTTATGCAGAAGCAACATCAGCCACAACAGTAACAGGAACAGGAAAAAATAAATCAGGAGTTGCCACTGAATTTAAAATAAACAAACAAGCGAATATTAAAATAGGTAATGCATCGAATGAAATCTTTGCTTTATTTATGATGCAGGTTTATGATAATATTTCAAAATCTAAATTAGCTTTATTCTCAAAGTTGAAATTTGTACAGGGAACAAATTTTTCTAAATTTAAAGACTATTTTTTAGCAAAATATCTTAAAGGATTTGTAGTACCAGCCAATACATTTGATAATGTAAAAGGTAGTTTTCCAATTGGATTCACAATATGGGATTTATCGATTAAGGAAAGAATAAACAACGTTGTTTGCGATGCTTATAATAAAGATGAAAATATAATAATTAAACAAAAAAGATTTTATGGAGAATTACCATTAAGTATAAATAAGTGGTTCGTTGAATATAAAATAGATTCAAATAAATATATTGGTATCTTATCAAATTATCCCCCTGATTTTCAAAATCAAAATAAAGTATTTATACAAATTAAAGAAACAAAAAGAAGTGGTGCAATAAAATTATCAATAAATAATCTAATCCCAATGGTTATTTACTTCGCAGTACGTCATTGCATAGAAGCAACATGGCTAAACGACCGCGACCAATTCTTATATCCCAATGATGGATGGAAAACAGACAAAGAATTTCAAACAGATTGCCTTGCATTTACTTTATTTCACGGACAAAATAGAATATCGAGCAAAGAAGGAGTGAATCATTGGGTTCCATTTACTGAAAAAGAGGTTAATGCAAGAGAAAAGTTTGAAAGTAATTTTATGACTGATTTTATTCAAGGTAAAATAAAGGGAGAGGAAGAAGAAGCAGGATTGTTTGAGGCGGATACATACACCCCTGACCCCTCTAATAGAGGGGAATTAGGAGGGGAAACTCCCCCTCTTGCAGAGGGGATTAGAGGGATGTTCCAAAACAATAATAACCTAATATTTTCAAAAGAAGCTGAAGAGGTATTCGATGCGGGTAAAGAACTCTGGAAATATTATCACAGACAGCCAAATTGCAATGTCAATGCTTCATTTTATGACATAAGAGAACATTTTCAAGGCAGAAACGAAGCAGGAAAAATGAACAATAAAAGTAATGATGATAAATATAATATTTTGATTGGCAATTTAAGAGATAAAGTAAAAATACTTGCTGAAAAGATTGAACCAAAGGTATATGAATATGGATTTTTAAAGAAATAAAACAAAATTTGAATAAAAATAATAATTTTTATATAAACATATTGTAAATATATGATAAATACAGTAGTTCTTTGAATATATAAGCTATAAATGATACTAAAAAGACAAGTTTTTACTTTAACCATCAGAGTTTTTACTTTAACCAAAAGAGTTTTTACTTCAACCAAAAGAGTTTTTACTTTAACCGGGAATATGTTAATACCAAACTATAATTTAGATTAATATTAATCAATTTTTGTTAAACATATTATTAAGGAATCTTTTATGAACACAATAATTGTAAAAAGAAATTACAATATGACTGATGCTGAACTTTGTATGTTCACGTCGAATCTTTGTAATACTATGACGAGAGATTTGTCGGATTTGTCTGCTTTTGGTGTTACTGCACCTAAAATTGCTTCTTTGAAGGCTTTGTGTGATGCTTTTGAAGTTTATCCATCGGACGAAGTGCTTTCTGCTTATGTTGTTGGTGCTACGGAAGCAAAAAATGCTCTTGCCGATTCAATTAAAGAAGCTATTCGTAATATGGTTACCCGTTGCGAAATAAAATGGGGCAGTGATTCTTGGCAAGAAAAGTCTTTGGGAGTGAAAGGTATGAATAATTTTATTGATGATGCACTTCTTTTTGCATCTCGTAGAGTTCATACTCAAATGACTGCTTTTTTGTCGCAGTTGGCAGATACTGGATTAACTCAAGATATGCTTGATGATATGGATGATTTGAATAATTTTTATGAAGCTGCAAAAAATGAACAATTTACTAAGATTGCCGAGCGGGATTCTGCAACTGAAGAGCGTATTAAAAAAGGTAATGAACTTTATGGATATGTTTCTACTTATTGCGATATAGGTAAACGAGTGTATGCAAAGACTAATCCAGCAAAATATGACGATTATGTTATCTATACTCAAGGTTCGTCAGGTCCATTAACTGCTCCGCAGAATTTTGCTTACTCTTTGGAAAATACTGATTTCACTTGGGATGCGGTTGCGAATGCTACATCTTATCAAATTGAAAAGTCGTTAGATCAAGTTAATTGGGTCGAGGTTTATGCAGGAACTGAAACAATCTTTGATTTTACTCCATCAGATCCCGGATTTAGTTACTATCGGTGTAGAGCAAGAAATAATAGTGGTTATGGCGATTTTTCGGATATTGTTACGATTGAATTTTATCCCGTTTTGCCTGTTCCTCAAAATGTTAGTGCTATTGCAATTGGTCCTACAGGTACGGATATTCAAATTACATTCGATTTAGTGCCAACTGCCACTTTTTATTGGTTGTACGAAAGTGCAGTTGCGTTAGGAGCACCAGTCGGAGGTTATTCTTTTAAGGGAAATCATGCCGGTTCGCCTATAATTCGTTCTGTTACTGCTGGCAAGCGTTATTATTATAAGCTTAATGCGGTAAATTCACTTCAGCAAAGTGCTGCTTCGAATGTAGTTTATGTAGATGTGCCTTGATTATATTAGAAGTGCCACACCTCAAAGGTGTGGCACATCTCAAATAGAATAAATCATGCAATTTTACGAGAATACATATTATCATCTCTATAACAGAACGAATAACGAAGAGGCACTTTTTCGTTCTGAGGAAAACTATTTGTATTTTCTAAAAAAATATCGTTATTATCTTGAAGATTATTTAGAAACAATAGGATACTGCTTGATGCCGACGCATTTTCATTTATTGGTGCGGGTGAGAGAAACAGGAAAACAAACATCCGATGTTTTTAATTGAATATTGGTAAATATCAAATTATTCGAAATTAATATTACTTATTTAAATAGTATTCCCATTCAATATATTGGGCTGTTTTTGTTGCGATTTCTTTTCCAAATAATTTTTCAACAACATGCAAAGCACCGTCGATACCCGCAGAAACGCCTGCAGTAGTAATAATTTTACCATTATCAGTAAAACGAATTCCAGTTTTAACATTAATTTTTGGATAAAGTTTTTGTAACCTATTAGTTGCACCGTACCAAGTAGTTGCATCGCACCCATCCAAAAGTCCCAAATCGGCGAGAATAAAAGCACCAGTACAGACGGACATGAGAATTTTTGCAGACTTGCTAGCTTCGACAATCCATTTAGATAATTCATTATCCTTCTGTGCAAGTTTTAAATCTCCACCAGGAACAACAATTATATCAGGAGTTGGACAATTAGACAAATTATAATTAGAAAAAAAATCGGTTTCAGTATGGGACTTAATGCGGTCTTTGGATGAAGATACCAAATAAACATTGAAAGCCCTAAGAGAATCATTAATCATAGTATCATTGAAAATTTCAAGCGGTCCGCAGAAATCGAGAAGATAAACATCGTCATAAACCACAATAGCAACATTATATTGATTGTTATTTAAAGCATAAGATAAACTTGAATTGCAGATAAGCAAATTAATAACAAAGAAAAGTAAGATGGCTACACCAGGATATTTTTTCATTTAATTCCTCATAAATGGATTATTATAAAAGCAGTTTATTGCATTATTTCTTTAATCTTCTTGATTTCCCAATCGTTCCACTTTGAATTGTTGTAAACTTCTTTTATGAGCAGATTGAATAACGCTTGTTCGCGGAAAAATTTCAATATCTCTCGTGCAGGTCGGAACAATTTAGGGTTCCAATGAATTGAAGCAAGCAAAAGGTTTCTTGCTGTTGATTTATCTAAATAATTGATTTTTCTTAAAATATTAAGCGCATTCAATCGGGTTTCGAAATCGAAACTAATTGATGTGTAATCAACGATTTCATCAAGAACTTTTTTATTTCCATTCAAGTAACTAAGTTCGAGCCACTTCATTTTAATATTCCGACCACGCCATCCTTCCATCTTAGAAGTAGCTTTTAAGTATTTATTGATTTCATTTGGAAAAGAATTAGCTAAATTATCCAATGCTAATTCTACATTTTTATAGGAAATATTACTTAAAATAGTCTCGTATTCATTTTTTATCTCCTTGGGAATTATTTTAATATACTCTACAACTGATTGCACAACCAAAGGATCGTTGCTAATGCAAGCATCTTTTAAAATTTTTATCGATATTTCATCATTATTGTCTTCAGTTTGTCGAATCACTTCTGTTTTTAAGAGATGATATTTTTCGTTAGAGTAAATTTGGGACAATATTTGTTTTTTATCGTTCCAGTGAACTCTTTCAAGTGATTTTAATGCAAAGTAACGATCGAGTAAGTACCTCGCTTTTGTCGCTTGCTTGAATGTCTGTTCTATTTTTTGGTTATACTTAATTTGTTTTAATATTTTAAAATCTGGATCGAAGATAATAAAGTCTAAGTTTTTATTATTAGATAATTCGAATTCAAATCTATGATTTTTTTTATCAATTGAAACTCTTTGAGTTTCGAACGAACCATCGCTGTAATAAATATCTATATCTGAATGAATTCTAAATAAATTTACCAATTCATTAGTAATGTGTGTTTGCTCAATGTCAACTTGAATTATTTTCTTGTTATCTTTGATTACCTGTTGGAAGGAGACTTCCAAGCGTGGTTCGCCTCCTCGACGGAACCATTGCTCGAAAAACCAATTATAGTCGTTACCGGTAACCTCATAGAAGGCTTTCTGTAAATCTATGATGGATGTTTCGCTGTATAGATGTTTTTTCGTGTAGTGAGTAATGGCTTTCCTGAAGTCATTGTCGCCAACAACATCCCTCATCATATCCAATACTAATGATCCCTTTTGATATATTCGTTCTACTCCACTAATTGAACTTGCAACTGGAAAATTGTCTCTTTTTGCCGCATCGAATACTTTTTCCATCTCCTTAGTTCGTTCCCAATCGTAATAATCTTTTCCAAATATGCTTTTTTCGAATAATTTTGCATAATAAGTTGCAAAAGATTCTGTTAGGAATACATTTGAATTGGAAATATGAGTGATTGCATTACCATACCATTGATGAACTAATTCGTGAACATTTACATTGATGTAGTTTCGTTGCCAATAAGCACCTTTATCAATAAACATATAATCACCAAACACAGTTGCAGTGGTTGTTTCCATACCACCATACTGATAATCTGCTACTGGAGCTTGTTTATATAGTGTATAAGGATAAGCAACCCCCAATTCTTCTTCCAGAAAATCAATCATTTCAGTTGAATATTGATATGTTGTTTCGAATTTATTTCTTTCCCATTCATGAAACCAAAGCTCTTCTTCAACTCCATTTTTAGACTTTTGTGTAATCCAATCCATCTTGCCAATTACAATACAAGTCGAAAAAAATGGATGTTCGTTTTCCAATTTGTAATTCCAGGTAAATGTTCCATCATTATTATTTTGGACTTCTATTCTTCTTCCATTAGTAAATACTTTGTAATTAGAATCAAAAGTTATGTGGAGATCCATTGTTAGACGACTATCGGCATAAGGAAGCCAGCCATGTGGCCTATGAGACCAAATTTGTTTTAATCTTCGGTTTGTTGGGTCGTTCCATCCAATAAAATATATTTCACCTTCGTAGTTCTGCACATCATATTTAAAGTTTATTCGGTAATCTTTATTTTCTTCTATTTTAATTGGATTTTCGATAAGCAGATTATTTCCTTCAAATTTATAATTACATTCTTTTTTTTCAATTGTGATTGACTTAATATTGAACTTTGGAGCGTAAAATTGTAATTGACTATAATTATCTGAGAGTTTAGAGAAAACAAAAGTAACATCACCTATAATTTTATTTTCCTTTGGTTCAAATCCTATTTTTGCCTCAATATGTTTATAATTTACAATGCGTTTATTGAATTCAATTCCCGGATCGTAGGAATAAGTTACAGTTTGTGAGAATACAAAGGCTATATTAATTAAATATATAGTAATTATGTATTTTAATATTGGCATTTCAACCTCGCTTTCACATAATAAAAATGATATCTTTATGATGCTCAATCTCGTAATCGCTATTTTTAAAGTTTATAATTATTGCATCAAACCTACATGGCACATCTTGAATTTTATTTACAGTTAAATATCCCTTAGCTACATTTACTAACTGCTTTTGTTTTCTTGAATTTATGGCATCCAAACCACTTCCATAATTATCATTTGAACGTGTTTTGACTTCGATAAAAACCAGAAAATCATCATCTTGAGCAACGATATCCAACTCCCCTACTTTTCCAAAGCGGAAATTCTTTTTTAAAATCATATAGTTATTACTTTTCAGATAATCAACTGCAATTTGTTCGCCAACGTTGCCAAACTTCTTATTTTCCAATGTATTATCTCTATTCAGTTGATAATTTGTTCAGGTTTTCCTCGATTTCGATTGGGTATTCACCAGTAAAACAAGCATTGCAGTAGCCAATCTTTCCACCATTAGGGACGATACCCATTAATTTTTTTATTGAAAGGTATTTAAGCGAATCAACTCCGATATCTTTTCCTATTTCATCTTCAGTTTGGTGATGATTTGCAATCAACTCTTCCTTGCTTGGAAAATCCATACCGTAATGACAAGGAAATTTGACTGGAGGTGAAGTTATTCTCATATCCAAAGATTTTGGATTTGCTTCTCTGATTAGTTTGACCAGTATCATTGATGTTGTTCCTCGGACAATTGAGTCATCAACGACCGTAATATGGCGACCTTCAATTATTCCTTTAACCAGGTTAAATTTCATTTTAACTTTCAATTCCCTTGCATCTTGCCCTGGTGAAATAAAACTTCGACCAACATAGTGGCTCCGGATTAATCCAAACTCGAACTTTGTGGGATAGTTTAATTTGTTGTTTTGTGTTGCAAAACCTAGTGTTGAGGTGTTACCGCTATCCGGAACAGGTATTACATTCACTTTTTCGTCATCATCTTTAATTACAGGGTGTTCTTCGGCTAGGACTTTGCCTAATCTACGGCGAATTTTATCTACATTTTCTCCAAATATTTTACTATCAGGACGGGCAAAATATATATATTCAAAAATGCAGTGCTTGGATTGAGGAGGATCTTCTTCCCAGATTTTATACGATTTTATTTCTCCAGTTTTGAGTGTTTCGTTATCAATAACAACAATTTCGTTGTGATTAACGCTTCTAATATATTCTGCACCTATTATATCGAATGCACATGTTTCGCTAGCCAAAACATAGCTTGTTCCTCCATCATAATCTAATTTTCCTATACTCAATGGTCTTACTCCAAATGGATCGCGAGCTCCAACCAAACCGTCATCTGTTAGGACTACAATGGAATATGCACCTTTTGCAATATTTAATGCTTCATGAATTTGTTTTAGTTGAGTGTCTTGCCTGCTATGTGCAATTAAGTGTAAAAATAATTCGCTATCTGTAGTTGTTTGGAAAATTGCACCTTGTTCCTGCAAATCGTTTCGCAGTTGTGTCGTATTCGTTAGGTTACCATTATGAGCCAATGAAATCAACCCGCTTTTGTAAATCATATTGAAAGGTTGAATATTTGCACGAGTAGTAGAACCAGTGGTTGAATATCTGTTATGAGCGATTGCCGAGTTACCAATAAGCACATTATCAAAGACTTTAGGATCTGCAAAAACTTCTGATACTAAGCCAGTTCCCTTGTTGTATGCAAATCTGTTTTTCTTCTTTTTTTCATCAAAATAAAATGAAGTAATTCCAGCTGCTTCTTGTCCCCTATGCTGCATCGAGAATAATCCATAATATGCCATCAATGACGCTTTGGGATGCCCGTATATTCCAAAAACTCCACAGTTACTTTTGGGTTTATCAATTTCTTGAAATGATTTGATTTTCATTTTGTTTTCTACTAAAATACAAATTTAAATAATATCTATAAATTTTAATGATAGATTAATTCAAAACCAAGACCGAAATAATTATCGCATATTTTATAAAATTGGCCATAGTAATTTTTACCAAAATACCTTTCTAATTTCACGAATATTCCTCGGTTAGGATTTGTTCTATAAATCAACCCGGCAACAATCATATTCATAGGTTGGTAAGTTTGTTCACCATTATCAAGGTTCTTGCAACCATCAATTTTAAAATCATAAGCTATAATAAAATCCAAATTATTAATAATTTGATATGAGAATTCCAGCCCCAATTGAGGAATCAAGGTATTGATATCCTTAGGAATGTAGGAAAAAACATATATTCCTCCTAAATATGGTCTGAATCCCCATTTACGAGTTGAAAAACAAAAATCAACAAATTCTCGGGAATATACAAATGGTTCCTTAAAGAAAATTCCATCTTTTGAATAACCATCCGAAAGATGTGTTGAAATATGTGCAATTCTCAATCTTGATTCAATTGGAATATTATTAATTTCGAATTTAGCCGTTCCATTAATACCAAAATAGAAGTCAGTGGTCTCTACTGGAAATTTAAAATTTCCTACACTTCTTAAGCGTGTGTAAGTAAAAAATTCTGCACCTAATCCCCAAATAAATTTAGAATTGTTTGTATTAACATAAAAATCATAATTACCACCTATATCCAATCTTAGTTTTTCATCATTATCAGTAAATACTGCACCTAATCTGCTCTCATAAATATTACCTGCCAAAGGTTTAAAAATTAATTCATCGTCTGCCTTTAAATCAATTTGAATTAAAGAAAAAAATAATAGAATTAGTACTGAATACCTAAGGTTAAACATTACTTTCTCGAAATAAGAATTCAAAAATAGTAAAAAGGATAATCTTGATACAGATTTGTTGATAAATTTCCATTAATTTTGTATATAAATTTATTTCAAATTACTATGAACCCTATTTTAAAAATATTATTTGCTTTTTTTCTGTTTTTAATAAATATTACTCTTATAGCACAAGACCAAAAAATCTGTGAAATTTTATTTTCATCTTCTATACTTGAAAATAATGATTTTGTGTCTTTACAATTCTATTCTGCCAAGAAGAAACTTATAAAGGAATGCCAGGGAATTCAGTTTAATACATTAATTGAGAAAAATGTATGTGATTTCGATATTAAAAACACTTCTAATTATTATTTCATTGCTTATGGAGGTGATGGGAAAAAGGTTACATTCTCCTATTCTGATATTTCTCCAAAGATTTCGAAAATTCCTGCATTTATTGCGTTTCGCGAGAAACTAGTAATTCCAGATACTGTCAAAATTTCTGGAATTTCCGGTACTAAAATCAGTGAAAATGAATTAAAAAAAGTCAATAAGGTTTTCACTTATATGCAAGTTTACAAAATTTATCTACAAATGAATTCTATTCCCAAAGATACATTAGACAGAATAATCAAGAAATTCTTTATTATATTCCCACAAGACCAGACAACTGACAGATGGATTGGTGATTTAGAAAAAATTGAAATTTATAAAATACAAGGTTAACATGAAAAAGATTGTTGAATGCGTTCCGAACTTTTCAGAAGGACGTAATCCCGAAATAATCGAAAAAATTGCTTCTGCAATTAGAAATACCGTTGGTTGCACCCTATTGGATGTAGATTCTGGAAAATCTACAAACAGGACAGTTTACACATTCGTAGGTGAGCCTCAGGACGTTTTAAACGGAGCAATTAATGCAGCAAAAACTGCCCGTCAACTGATTGATATGCAAAATCATTTTGGAGAACATCCCCGTATGGGTGCATTGGATGTTTGTCCATTTATTCCTGTAAGTAATGTAACTATGGAAGAATGTGTAGAATTATCAAAACAATTTGGCAAGCGATTTGCCGACGAAATTGGAGTGCCTGTTTATCTTTATGAATATGCTTCCGAGATTGATTACCGCAAACGATTACCCGATATTCGGGCTGGCGAATATGAAGGATTTAAAGATAAAATTAAATTACCTGAATGGAAACCCGATTTTGGTCCTGTTGAATTTATTCCAGAATGGGGAGCTACTGTAACGGGTGCAAGGAATTTCCTAATAGCTTACAATGTTAACGTTTTAGGCACTAAGCAGCAAGCTCATCGAATTGCTTTAAATCTTCGGGAAGTAGGCAGAGGGGATGCAGAACCTGGATTGCTCAAAGAAGTGAAAGCTATTGGCTGGTTCGTTGATGAATACCAAACTGCGCAAATCTCAATGAACTTGACTAATTATGAACTCACTCCGCCACACATTGCATTCGAAGCAGCTCAAAATGAAGCTCGAAAATTAAATGTTGCCCTTGCCGGCTCGGAAATTGTTGGACTTATTCCCCTGAATGCGATAATTATGGCCGCAGATTATTATATGAAAAAAGACAATCTGATGTTGATGGATCTAAATTCCAAAATTAAATTGGTTATCGATAGACTTGGATTGAACTCGATTACTCCATTCGAACCCCATAAAAAGATTATTGAATTTATGATTGAAGATGAATCCAAAGAACCACTAATTAATATGTCGGTTAAAAAATTCATAAACGAGATTGCTGCACGAACCTCTTCGCCAGGCGGTGGATCTGCTTCGGCAGCTATTGCTGCTATAGGTGCTGGTTTGGCAACTATGGTTGGACAATTAACTTATGGGATAAGAAAATTTGAAGATGTGGACAAACAAATTCGAGCTGTACTGCCGAAATTGTTCGATACTACTCAATCGTTAATTCCCATGATAGATAAAGACACTCAAGCATTCGATGAATATATGGAAGCTATGAGATTGCCTAAAGATTCAGAAGATGAACAACGAATTCGTAATGCAAAGATGCAGGAAGGATTGAAAAAAGCAATTGATGTTCCTCTTTCAACTATGAAAATTGCAAATTCTATTTGGGAAGAAGTAAAAGAAATAGCCCGATATGGCAACATTGCATCACATTCTGATGTGGAAGTTGGTTCAAGAGCTTTGGAGGTCGGAATCTGGGGAGCATATAGAAATGTTCTAATTAATTTGCCAACCATTGAAGATGAAAATTACAAAAAAACTATTTTGATCGAAGCAGAGGAAATTGTGTCCTATGCTAAAATCCAATGTGATGAAGTACTGAATATTATAAATCAAAGAATTAATCAATAAATATTGGAGTAGAAATATGTTAAACAAATTAGCAACATTCATAATAATCTTTGTTGTTCTTTTCTCTATCAATAGCTTTTCAGAAGATAAGAAAGGAAAAGATTGTTCCGACAAAGAACAAAAAGGAATAGTCAAAGTAAAAATATTAGATGACTATGCAAATACCATGCACGAACTTTGGCACGACGGCTGGGTTAATAAAGATTTTAATCTTATTAAACAATTATATCCGAAATCGGATGAATTTGTTAAAAATTTGGGAAGTTCAGATGTTCCAACTGGTTTGGAAGATCGCAAAGAAAAATGGGGACGAGGAACAAAAGCTTTACGTGTAGCATTAACAAATGTCAAGCTTGGAATTGACGAAAATAACGAAAAGCAGATGCTAGATGCAGTGGAACAATATCATCAAATCTTTGAATTGATGGTTTCGTTAACTAAGCCCTATGTTAAGGAGGTAGAAGATTTTCATAAGTCTATGGCAAAAATGTATCATCGCAACTATCCTGATTTCAATTTGGAAGAAATGAAGAATGATATCAAGAAAATGTATGAAGTGTTGGATGCCTTGGACAAAGTGAAACTCCCAGAATATTATGCTGGAAAAGAAAAAGAATTCCGTAAAGTGGTAAAGGAATTACGTAAATCAGTAGCTGATTTGGAAAAATATATGTCGAAAAATCAGGGCCTTGCTAAAGAAGACAAAAGCTTGAAAGATAAAGTTGAAAAACTACACACTGATTTTCATACATTATCTGAAATATTTGATTAATAGTAATTTAGCGAGTTAATTAAAATCTTCCAAAAAGTTTTCGAATCTTTGGAAGATTTTTTATTTTAAATTGGCTGAAGGACACAGGTGAGCAATAACACACAGACTACATTTCGGATTGCGTGCTGTGCATATTTTTCTTCCATGATTGATTATATAATGAGTAAAAATCACCCATTTTTCCTTTGGAATTAGTTTCATTAGTACTAGTTCAATTTTCTCTGCATTTTCTGTCTCGACCCACCCAAACCGATTTGAAAGGCGAATAACATGAGTATCTACAACTATTGCAGGTATATTAAATATATGACCAAGTATCACGTTTGCAGTTTTACGACCTACTCCTGGTAATTCCAAGAGTTCTTCCATAGTATTTGGGACATTGCCATTAAATTTTTCGAGAATCATTTTTGCAGTTGCTTTTATCTTTTGCGTTTTTGCTTTGTAATAACCTGTCGAAAAAATGTCTTTT
>CAYOPF010000008.1:20574-38182 GCA_964405755.1 uncultured Chloroherpeton sp. | reverse complement strand
AATCGAAGATTTGCTACTTTAATCTATACATTTGCAGGTATAATCATACTTTCGGGGATTATTGGCTATACTAATTATTGGCAAAAAAATCTCGAAATCAAAGAAATAAAAATCGTCGGAAACAAGTATATACCGAAGGTTGAGATTCAAAACCTTGTTTACCGCTATATTTTAGCTAATAAGCTTTCTTCAGTTAACTTCAACTTCGTCAAAGAAAAAATCCTCCAAAACCAATTTATTCGCAATGTTCATTTTATTACTACTTATCCGGGCGAAATTGTTATCTCGCTTGACGTAAAAAATATTTTGGCAATTGGCAAGTCCGAAAACAAAGATGATTACTTGATTACAGAAGATGGAGAAGTTATTGCAAAACAAAATTATTCATTTGGTTTTTCACTGCCACGAGTAGATTTATCAAAATTTTCGAAAGTTAATTACTCCCAAGAAATCAAAGATATTGCAGTTTTTCTTAAAACCTATTATGTGGATAAATCTGAAAAAATTAAAGCAAATTCTATTTGGAAAAATTCCGAAGGAATTTGTTTTTCTGTTTTGAATGGTATTATCGTAAAAATTGGAAATTTGAACGATTTACATTTCAAATTTCACAAATTCGAAGAATATATGAAGACTTTACTAAATGCAAACGAATCGTATCCCAATTATATCGATCTTCGCTGGTCGAATCAAGTAGTAGTGAATTATTAAAGGAGATAATTTTGAACTCAAATAAACCAAAATTCAACATAGCACTCGACATAGGAACTTCGAAAATATGTGCTTTGATTTCGACTATGGAGCCGACAAATACGAAGATAGAAGTTGTTGGATTGGGTATTGCCGAAAGCGATGGGTTGCAAAGAGGCGTTATCACCAATATTAATAAAACTGCTGCTGCCATCTCTGTTGCTTTAGAAAAAGCTATGCAACAAAGCAATCTTAAAACAAATAAAGTAATCGTCGGAATCTCTGGCGATTATATCAAATCGGAAATGAGCAGTCATGTGGTTAGCATCTCCAATTCATTCAAAGAAATCCGGAAGGAAGATGTTGACCGTTTGATTAATGAAGCACGAAATATGCAAATCCAACCTGACCGACGAATTATTCATCTGTTCCCACAGGATTATACCATCAACGGTATGCATACAGTTTCCGATCCAGTTGGGATGAGCGGAGTGCGAATGGAGGCAAAAATCCATGTGGTAACTGCCCCTATCTCTGCAATCGAAAATCTGAACAGATGCGCAGAATTGGCTGGAATTGAAATTTCTGACATTGTTATTGCTCCTTATGCAAGTTCATTAGCTATCTTGGAAGAAGATGAAAAAGAAGTCGGTGTTGCATTAATTGATATTGGTGCAGGAACTACCGAAATTTCTGTTTTTTACGAAAATACTTTCAGATTCGCCGAAATTATCGCATTTGGAGGAAATCAGTTAACTCAAGATATTCGTCGGGTTCTCGGTGTGGTAAAGACTAATGCAGAAAGGTTAAAGAAAGATTATGGTCATTGCTTTCTCGAATCGTTGCACAAAAACGAGGAACTTCAGGTACAAGTACCCGGAGGGAATGCTCCAGTAGTAATCGATAGAAAGTATTTGACAAAAATTTTGGGTGCACGCGTTACCGAAATCTTACTTTTTGCCAATTTGGCATTAGAGCAATATGGGTACAAAAATTTGTTAAAATCCGGAATTGTTATAACAGGTGGTTCCAGCTTATTACCTGGAATCGAGGATCTGGCTCAACATATTTTTGGATTGCCAGTTCGCTTGGGGTTACCAACAAAAGTATCCTCGTTGGGTTTGGCGCCCGAAGTAATAAATCCAATTTTTTCGACTGCTGCTGGACTTGCGTTTTATGGTTTCCAAAAATATTCCAGGGAGAATAAATTGGATATCGACAAACCAAAAACAAAATTTGAACAATTAGAAAAAGAAATTGAAAAAGAATTTAAAGAAGAAAAATTAAATAAAGAAGATAAAGTTAAAAATATAGAAAAAGAAGAAAATAGCAAGCATGAAGATAAAATACAGGACGATACCGAGGTAATCGATTTGGACTCTAAAAAAACAAAGATTACGGAATTTATAAAGAATATCTTTGATAAATTCTGATAATTTGATAAAAAAGAATATATAAAAATGGGGGATATATGTCTATAAACGACAAATTAACAATTGATTTAGACCAATCACAGCTTCTAAAAGCAAAGATTAAAGTCATCGGTGTTGGAGGTGGCGGTTGCAATGCTATCCAACGAATGGCTGAAGGCAAGATCCAGGGTGTCGATTTAATCGCAGCAAATACCGACGCTCAAGCATTAGCAACAATGTCGGTGGGCAACATAATCCAGTTGGGACCAAGTTTAACACGTGGTTTAGGCGCCGGAAGCAATCCTGAAGTAGGTAAGGATGCTGCCAAAGAAAGCGAACAGGAGATAAAGAACGCATTGAAGGACAGCGAATTAATTATCGTTACTTGTGGTATGGGTGGTGGAACCGGTACTGGAGCAGCTCCAGTCGTTGCCCGTATTGCAAAGGAAGTGGGAGCATTAGTTCTTGGTATCGTTACGCGTCCTTTCGATTTCGAAGCTCATACTCGCATCGATCAAGCTTTGAAAGGCATCGAAGAAATGCGAAAGAACGTTGATGCAATTATCGTAATACCAAATCAAAAGATTTTCGACATCTATTCGCAAGATATAGACATAAAAGTTGCATTCAAAAAAATTGATGAAGTTCTTTTCAATTCCACAAGAGGAATATCGGATATAATCAACTTACCTGGTATGATTAATGTGGACTTCGCTGACGTAAGAACTATAATGAGAGATGCAGGTGAGGCATTAATAGGTATTGGACGAGCCACTGGTGAAGCTCGTGCCAAAGAAGCAGCTCTGCAGGCAATTAATTCGCCTTTGCTTGATGGAATTTCTATCGAAGGAGCAAAAGGTTTGCTTGTAAATATTACTTACGGAAAGGGCTTTACAATGAGTGAAATGCAGACAATATCCAATACTATCCAAGAATTTACTGGTTTTAATGTAAATTTAATCCAAGGTATAGTCGAAGCACAGGACGAAACAGATGAAGTGAGCGTTACAGTTATTGCTACTGGTTTTTTAAGAAAATCCAAAGAAAATAGAATTTCCACTCCAGAGGTCGAACCTATGTTTGGGTACGATAAGTCGGCTCGTTCGGGACAAATAAACAATTCTTACAATCAAAGACCTCAGATGCAACCTCGCCCTTTTCCGAAGCAACCCGAAGGATTGAAAATCGAGATGGAGAAGCCATTAACAATTCCTAGGGGTGAAGAATTGAAAATGTACGACACTCCAACTGTAACCAGAATAGCCAATTTCCCAGATACACCAATGCGTAATACTATAACTCGAACTCCAAAACAAGCAGTTTCGTATTATGAGGATCAAAACGAAATATCACTAGATGGTAAAGTAAAGGGAGTTGATATATTTCAATTAAATCATTTGCAGCCACATCGCAGCTTGATTTAATTGAATATAAAATGATGGTCAATTTTTTCATAGCCTTGCTTTAACACAATACACAGAAACTAAAATAATCTAAACATCGGATGCCTCGCAATCATCCGATGTTTTTTTTAGTTGTTTCGCTGTCGCTCTACATGACTAATTGGACGATTTTTCCCCGTCTTAGTAAGAGGTTTCTAGTAGATTTTCACAATAGGATTCCTAATATCAGACATCTTTTTATACAATCATTCCCGTCATAACATATTAACTTTTCTATGGATGCCTGATTCAATGCGAATGACGAGGGATTGATTAATTTTTTATCACAAAAAAAAGGCTGCCCAACAAGACAGCCCTGAAAAAAATATTTGAATATTTAAAAATCTACAACAATGGAGCTAAAATTAAGGATACAATCGACATTAATTTGATTAAAATGTTGATAGATGGTCCAGAAGTATCCTTGAACGGATCGCCCACTGTGTCGCCAACAACGGCTGCTTTGTGAGGTTCTGATTTTTTATAATATGTTTGTCCATCGATTGTAATTCCTGCTTCGATCATTTTCTTTGCATTATCCCAAGCACCGCCGGCATTTGATTGGAAAATAGCCATCAACACGCCCGAAGCTGTAACACCAGCCAACATACCTCCCAATGCTTCCTTCCCAAAGATAGGCAAGAAACCGATAATAACCGGCGTAATTACAGCAAGTAACCCTGGAAGAACCATTTCGCGAATTGCAGATTTAGTGGAAATATCAACACATTTCTCGTATTCTGCTTTTCCTTCGGCTTTATGGAATTCCTCAACGTCTTCCTTACTCCATTCATTCAATTCCTTTCCTTCGTTCTTTTTCATTAAGTTCAATGAGTTCCTTAATTCGGGAATTGTGTTGAACTGGCGGCGAACTTCTTCAATCATGCTTTTGGCAGCACGCCCAACGGCACTCATCGATAACGATGAAAATACAAAAGGCAATAATGCACCGATAAATAATCCAGCTATTACATTAGCTTTGGAAATGTCGATAGAAGGAACATGTGCAGCAGTCATATAAGCACCAAATAATGCCAATGCAGTTAATGCAGCAGATGCAATTGCAAAACCTTTACCAATCGCAGCTGTAGAATTACCCACTGCATCTAATTTGTCGGTTCTTTCGCGAACTTCTTTAGGTAATTCGCTCATTTCGGCTATACCACCAGCGTTGTCGGAAATAGGGCCATAGGCATCAACTGCTAATTGAATGCCAGTTGTAGCCAACATACCAACTGCTGCGATAGCAATACCGTATAATCCAGCAAAATAGAATGCACCAATTATCGAAAATGCGATCAAAATAATTGGAATAGCTGTGGACATCATTCCAGTGCTCAAACCAGCAATAATATTGGTAGCAGCCCCAGTAACTGATTGTTCAGCAATCTTGCGAACGGGAGTTTTGCCAAAACCAGTGTAGTATTCTGTAATTAAACCAATTAAAACGCCGGTCAGCAAACCAAATACTGTTGCAAGGAATATGCCCCATGAGTGAATTGTGAATGTTGTGGAATATAAGGGATCGGCAAATACCCATTCTTTGGGTAAAGCCCAGTCTATAATAAAATATGAAGCAATTAGCATCAAAAATGCAGCTATAAATGTACCTATGTTTAATGCTGATTGAGGATTTCCTCCTTCCTTAACACGGACAAAAAATGTTCCTATGATGGAGAAAATAATACCTGCTCCAGCAAGCAATAATGGTAAAATTATGGCGGAAAGTCCACCAAAAGGAGTATAGGCAAATTCGGGAATTGCAAGAAAAGTCGCACCCAAAACCATAGTGGATACTATCGAACCCACGAACGATTCGAACAAATCTGCGCCCATACCTGCAACATCACCAACATTATCGCCCACATTGTCTGCAATTGTTGCTGGATTTAAAGGATGGTCTTCTGGTATTCCAGCTTCAACCTTGCCTACTAAATCGGCACCAACATCTGCCGCTTTGGTATAAATACCTCCACCAACACGGGCAAACAAAGCTATCGACGATGCACCAAATGAAAACCCAGTGATTACGGTTATAACCCTGCTAACGATATGCTCATCCGTTGGATTGTCAATCAACCCAAAAACAAATGCATATATCAAAAATAAGAGTCCAATTCCAAGTACACCTAATCCAACTACACCCATACCCATAACTGAACCACCGTTGAATGCTACCATCAAAGCCTTATTTAAGCTTGTACGGGCTGCTGCTGTTGTTCTGACGTTTGCTTTAGTTGCAACCCGCATTCCAATAAAACCAGCCAAACCCGAACATATTGCACCTACAAGGAAAGAAATACCCACCATAAATGAGGAATCTGTTGCTAAAGAGCCTTGTATCTTAAGTAGAATTGCAACTATCACAACAAAAATTGCAATCACTTGATATTCAGCTTTCAAAAACGCCATTGCACCTTTGTTGATATATGATGCAATGTTTTTCATCTTATCTGTACCTGGGTCCTGCTTGGAAACCCAAGAACTTCTTAAGTATGTAAAAAGAAGTGCAATTAATCCAAGAACTGGAATAATTATCAAGTAAGTTAACATTTGAACTCCAAAAATTTATTCATTATATTTTTTTGTCTGTTTTAACTATTTTATTTGCTTCAAATAAAAATCAAATTTTTCAGTATGTAAAAGGCAAAATTAACAATTTCTTTGTATAATTCCTCACAAAAATATAAGAATTTTTTTGTTGAGCGAAAGCAGTTAAAATTTTAATAAATGTTGGAAAAAATCTTTCAATTCTTAACATTGGAACATTAAAATTTCTTTAAGATGTAACTTTTTTAATACTAAAAGCGTCTTTTATTAATTAAATAATTTCAAAAACAAAATATGAACAAAATTATATTAACAATAACAGCTCTATCTATTCTTTTCTCATTCAACTTACATTCAGAGCAACAAACAAATAAAAATCAACTTATCAAAACGCCAAATATTTTATCAAATCTTGAACCCGAAAGTTTTACAAAAAAATTCAAGAGATACATAAAAGAATTCCAGAAAGACAAAAATTTCAAAATATACAGCAAATCAACAATTCAGACATTCTACAGAAACAAAATAATAATAAATTACAATTTCTTCCTGAATTTCCCAAACAAGTTACTTATCCAGGCGAGTTCGAGGAAGTTCAGGCAGTGATGATCACATGGCCGTACGTTACTTTGGATTCAAATGGTCAGATGACTGATCAGCTTTTTGAGGGAATTGGTACCTATTATGATGAAAAGACCCAAGAATACTACTTAGGACCGGTAACTTCCTTCATCGACACATTGGATATTAGCCCATTCCCGCCAGTGTTTACAAAATTGGCTTACTATATCAACTTGGAAACACAGGTCTGGATAAATGTATGGAAGTCACAGGATTCGACAATTTTAAAGAATTATCTAAAGAGGGTTGTCCACGAACTAACGAATTATCGTTTCTATATTAATCCCGGCAATTCATTTTGGTATCGCGATTGTGGACCGATTGCATTTTATTACGGAAACGATGATAAAATTGGATTTCTGGATTTGGAATATTACGGTGGAAGGCCTTTGGATGATGAGATTCCGCTACATATAGCAATGGCAAACGATTATCCTATTTTTAGTACTTCGATGGAATTCGAAGGTGGAAACGTTTTACTTGATGGTTTGGGATCTATGGTCACATCTAATGCAATTTACACGCCAAATGCGGATGTATATGGTCAGTTTTTTATTGGTGATGACGGAGAAATTTACGAAGTAACTAAGAAGCCATTGAAATCCACTCAGGTCGATGATAGTCTGAGATATTTGTTTAATTTAAAATTCTTAAAGGTTTTGCCTACTCTTCGTTATGATGGGGGCACTGGCCATATTGATTTATACGTAGATATGTGGGACGAAAACAGATTTGTTTTTACCAAATATCCCG
Organism: uncultured Chloroherpeton sp.; assembly: GCA_964405755.1. Lineage (GTDB taxonomy): Bacteria > Bacteroidota > Ignavibacteria > Kapaibacteriales > UBA2268 > GWF2-33-9. The sequence goes on along the minus strand of CAYOPF010000008.1, from coordinate 30,714 downwards.
ATGAATTAAAATCATTAACCGACTATTCTATTACAAAAAAGAATATTGATACATTGCTTTCAATCGTCCGTAACAATGGGAAAAAATATACTTCATCGTTTATTCCGTTGCCAAAGAAGGACGATGGAACATGGTATAAAAATAATAGCGACTATGCTCAATTAACTCGTTCCTACAGTAATCATACTATTATCAATAAGTCGATTATTCAACCAGTATATGCTAGCGAATTATCCGGTGATAAAGTGCAATTGCAAAAAGATTTGGATTCCTTGTCTGCAATATATCCAGGATATAAGATCTATCCAATAGATGTGAGAGCCTTTGATGGGTTTGGAGGTGCAATACATTGTATTACCAAGCAAATACCCGCCGATAACCCAATCCGTATATATCATACTCCAATCGACCAATATACCGAAGCTCTGACCGAGTACAACATTGAGGCAACTATTCAAAATCAATCCGGCGTTGCCAAAGCCAAAGTACTCTGGAGATACAAAGGCGATAAAGATTGGAACGAATTAGATATGTCCAACTCTAGCAACAATTTGTTCGGAACTGCTATTCCAAACAATAAAAGTAATGGAGAAATAGAATATTATATCGAAGCAAAGTCGAACAATGGTAAAACGATAAACAAACCAATGACTGCTCCCAATGGGTATTATTCATTTTCATTTTCAGTATTATCGGTCGAGGATGATATAAATTCCAGCAATGAGGTAAGTGAATTTTATCCAAATCCATCTTCAAATTTTACACAAATTAGATTATATAATTCCAGCCATATTAATGGTATTTCGATATCTGACCTAAATGGAAGGGTAATTTATACCAAAAAATTAAACCTACAAATTAATGATGATATCTTGGAAATAAATACTTCTAACCTTAACGAGGGAATTTATCTAATAAATTTTGAACTTCAGGAAGATAAGCAAATATTTCGGAAATTGGTTGTTAATAAATAATATTCAAAAATAGTTACAATTTTTTTTGTATATTATCTTTTTTTTCATAAATTGCACTTTTCAATTTGCAAATCTGGGGGGATAAAAATGCAAAGGATTGAACTATTTTCAATTGCCAATTTCGACTATGCCGATATACGGCTACCGCTCTATTCATCGAGTGTTTCGGCGGGAATACCAACACCTGTATCCGAAGACATCGAAGAAGAAGTTGATTTAAATTCACTACTTATTCAACATCCAAATTCTACTTTTTTTGCCCGAGTTGTTGGCGACGCCAAGAACTTCGAAGGTATCAAAGATGGCGATATGTTGATAATTGATACCTACAATCAGCCACAGGACGGCAAGTTAATCCTGGTACAGTTAAATAAAACTTTAGCCATACGTCGTTATCGAATATTTGATGGTGCAGAGTATACGGAAACTCCAATAGGACAATTTATCCCAATCAATAATGATTTCTTTGATTCATTGGATTTTGTTGGGGTTATCACACATTTAATTCATTCATATTGATATTTCGGCACAATAATTGCAAATAATATGCAAAAATTACTCATAAGAAATGAAAGCTACAAGTCAAGGTAGAATTAAACAAAAATATAGTTTCGAAGCTCTAGTTGTGCACGCAAATATTGATTTAAGATCCAGCATCCGCGAAATTGCTGCACCGGTATTCAGTCTCTATAGCCTTTTAAAAGGAAGTCCACGCGACTATTTCCTTGTACGAGTTAAAGGTGAAAGCATGAAGGACATTGGAATTAACGATGGTGATACTTTGATTGTTAATTCACGTGCATTACCCCAAGATAGTGATATTATAATTGCATCGCTTAATGGAGAAACTTTGGTTAAAACATTTAAAGTGGTGGATGGCGAACTTTATTTAATTGCTGAAAACAAGCAATTTTTACCAATAAAAATATACCCCGAAGAACAGTTTGCAATCCTCGGGGTAGTTAAATATGTAATTCACAAAATGGACTAAGGTTGATTTTTTAGCACAAATGTAGTATCTGTTGATGTTGCTGCCGAGCCAAATGTGCCAAAGGCATCGCCTTCGATACTATTTAATAGCTGATTGAAGTCCCGCACTGCAAAACTTTGTAATGTCCATTTTAAATAGTTTGCATCGGGAGCGTATATTCTCACTTCGGATAAGCCATACCACTTAAAAGAGTTCCATACCACTGGAACTTCTGTTGTTGGCAGAAATGCCCAATTAGTAGTTTCGCGGAAATAATATTCTGGTCGTCTAATCCACGAACGCATAATACGTCTGTTTTTCTCTTCGGTCGTAGGATTAAGGTATTTACCATATTCCAGAGTGTCCAAGGGTCTGATTCTTATCAGATAAAACTGAATTGTATCCGATTTTGTCCAAGATATTTTATAATTCGATGGCAAATTTATTGTATCGAGTGGGTACTGAATTGTTTTTTCTGGACGTTTAATCCAATTAATCGATTTTGGAGTATAAGTCTTGCTTGTAAGTATTTTCCCATCTGGAGTTTTAATTTCCAGAGAGTAATGGGTTAATTCCTTCACTTTATATGTTGTATCGGGAAAAATATACCTCTTAGAATTGTTATCGAAAACTAATTGAAAAGTTCTGTTATCACCAATAATTTTAACATCAGCTGTTTTAAATATGCTGTTATCGTAAATGAATGAATCGCGCAATGATTGAGTTTGAAACAATGCAATATCATTGATTGGTTCGCCCACTATCAGTAACCCCTGCACAATGTATTTTGGAGTATATTCCGTTGGAGCAACATCCTCGCAACTTATTATGAATAAACCGAGCATTGTCGTCAAAATTGAATATTTTAATGTTTTCATTTTCTAACTCCTAAAATTTAATTTCGTAAGAAATTGATGGAATAATTGGTAATAGCCGTATGTCCTCTACTGTAGTTAAATCATCGCGAGTGTTATAGAATCGGAACCAAATATCCCTGCGATTATACACGTTGTAAATATCTAAAATCAGAGCAGAAGGTTGTCCAAAAGTTTTAAAGCTGTAAGTTGCATTAATGTTCAATTGGTGGCTTGGAGGCAAACGCAAACCATACAAATCTGAACTTACTATTTTATTTTGACCATAACTTTGCCCGTCTAATCCGACTCGAACTCTTGAGGTTGCTCCTGTATAAGGTTGGCCCGACTGGAATATAAAGTTGGCTCCTACCACCCAACTATCGTTAATTTCGTAATTTACTACCAACTTCATATCGTGGCGACGGTCGTACTTTGGATTAAACTCCTTTCCATTATTTATTTCGTCGAATTGGCTTATCACAAATCCATAGGCATATCCAAACCATCCCGTTAGCTTCCCGTATTTCTTTTGAGCAAATAACTCAAAACCATAGGAATAGCCATTTCCGACAAAAAACACATCTCGGGCAGTTGTTCCTTGTAATGCAAAACGATTTAATTCCGAAATACCATTAAAAGTACGATAGTACAAATCGAAATTAAAGTCGTATCCATTGATTGGTTCAGTTTCGAATGTTAATATATAGTGATTTGACTTACTTATAGGAACTGTGGAATCGGAAGGTAGCCAAGTATCAAAAAATGAGAAATTCTGATCGGAAAGTAGTCGCAAATTTTGATGATATATTCCCCAACCAAATTTTACAGATATATTATCAAATAACTGATAGCGAATTGCTAATCTTGGGTCGATTGTAAACTCATCCTTTAAGTTCCAACAATCAAATCTGATTCCTGTTTGGATGGAAGTTAAATCGTTTATTAAGTAATTTACTTGACCAAAAAATGAATGATTCCAATCTTTGATATTGATATTGGTTATTGCTGCATCTGTGGCTGCCGATGAAGTAGAGTCCCGTTCCCCAGTAAAGTTTTGAATAATTGCAAAACTCCTGTTTGTGGTTTGGAAACCAAACTTATGGGTTATACTTTCGTTAGTAAACCATTCAATTTCGGAACGAAGAGTAAAATCTTCAATTGAATTTTTGAACATTGTGTAATAATCAGATTGCTCTCCGGTAAATCCACTTGAATACCTTGTGTAGCTGAAATTAGTTCTGGAGAATAAGTCACTGCTGAAAATATGAGTCCAATTCAATGCTCCGAGCTGATTTCCCACATCCATATTAAAATCAATTCCAGAACCAGAAAAACTGAAGTTATCTTTGGTTAAAAATCCTGACAAGCTAACTTTATCATTTTCTGTAATATTTTGAGTAATTTTAGCATTCACATCATAGAAACCAAAATCTGGAATAGGATTTTCGGGATCATCATCGATAAATTGTTTTATCAAATCCAAATAGGTTCGACGACCGCCAATAAACCAACTGCCGTTGCCAACAGGACCTTCGAGCGAAAGACGACTGGAAATAGCTCCGATTGATCCTTTTCCCTCGAATTTATTAGCATTGCCGTCTTTTTGGGTTATCTCCAAAACTGAAGACAATCTGCCACCATATTCTGCATTAAATCCACCTTTAATCAATTCCACATCCTTAATAGCATCGGTATTGAATGTAGAGAAAAAGCCAAACAGATGGGTTGGGTTGTAAACTATCGAACCATCAAGTAGAATTAGATTCTGATCAGGCGAACCACCTCGAACATACAACCCACTCGATATTTGCGAAATAGTTAAAATACCTGGTAAATATTGTAATGCACGAAACAAATCTGCTTCGCCTCCTATTCGGATTTCTTTTAACTGTTGCACAGGAACATCAACTTTGGAAATGGAAATATTTCTTTTTTCCACATCCCTGTCGGCAGTAACCACTACTTGTTCACTCTTAATTTTAATAGGATTTAAATCTATGTTCAATTTTACTGTTTCGTTTAATTTGAATTTCACTGGTTTCTCGAAAATTTGATAGCCAAGATAGGAAACAACCATAGTGAAATCTCCCTGCGGGATATTGGTAATCGAAAAGAAACCACTTTTATTTGTGCGGTTGCCGAATGCTGTTTTTTTGAGGAAAACAGAAGCTCCAACCAATGTTTCGCCTGTTTCTTTATCCCGTACAAAGCCACTTAGTGAATTTCCTGTTGCTAATTCTGCCTTCAATTGAAGATTTAAGGCAAAAAAAGTAATCAGAATTAATAAACTTAAAATTCTTTTCATAAAGTATATTTTTTATTTAGAAAAAAGTTAAATCAAAGATAATTTTTTACGAATGAACCATTCTAATGAAAATGTTACTACTAATAAAATTAGCGCCCACCAACGATTGATAAATTCAAATTCGTTTTGAACTAATTTGTTTGTTTTCACAAAGTTTTTCAAATTCAATATTTGGCTTTCTAATCCATCAGCATTGTTTTCGAAAAACATTCCGTTCGAGTAATCTGCTAAATATTTTAATAGGTTTTTATTCATAGTTAAATCCAACAACTCAAAATTGATTGCACCTACTGAGAATTTTCCTTCGGAGTTGCCCAATACTGTGTTGTTAAGGATTGCTTTTGCATTGAAAGAATAATCACCCTTAGGCAATGAAGCAACTTTAGCATAATAATTTCCGTTTCCTTGAGCAACCATATCAATCAATTTCTTATAGTTATTACCCTTAAGTTCGATATGCACAGTGGCATTATCAATTGGGTTTAGCGAATTATCCCAAACATTTCCCACAAATTCTACTGGTTCGGTCGATGAGAATTGCTTCTTCATGGTTTTGACTATTACCTGCTGCTCCACATTCGAAATCGATAACCAGCGAATTGTGTTACCTATAAATACGGAAAATAAATCAATTTGTTCCAAATTGCCCTGAGAAATTTCTTTTGCAGTTCCAAGCAATTTCCATCGGTACAAACCATAGCCAAGAACAACTGCGGATCGACGAGAGCCGAAATCGCTAATAGCAATCATTGGTTCCTGCATTTTCACATTATCCACAGTCGAAAAAGCAAGTACTCGACTGTTCATCTTAGGTGTTGTGAATGTTTCAGTTTTGAATATCGGCGGAAGGGATTGCCATTGCTTTGGTGCATCGCTTATCCCATCAATTCTCATTAATGGGTTATCTATAACATTGTCGTTGATTGTAACTCCTGCTAGAAATTCGCGGTTCGAAAACGATGATATTTCTATCGGTAAATAATCTTTAAGTAATTGCAGTTTTTTTCTGTCTAATTTATTTCCCCAAATAAAAAGCATCGGTTTGCCTTGTTCCAATTGACGAACAATTTGATTGAGAATATTATCTGTGGTGTTTGAAGAAGGAAAATCAATCAATACGAATAGTTGAGTTTCTTGAATATCCTTCTCTGATGGAGTTACATAAAAACTTGTTTGAAATTTTTGAATATATTGATTAACTTTAATTTCTCGATCCTGAGTAAGATATTGATTAATAAATGAAATATCGGAATTTGGCGAACTGGAGAAAATTGATATCACTCGTTTGTTTTTAATAACTTTTATAAATGTGCTGTTGGAATTGTTTTCCGTGGAATACTCATTTTCGGCACGAGGAATTGAAACAGTAATTTTGTGAATTCCTTCAGTTTGAGGCTGATAAGTAAAAGTAAAATTGTAATTTTTTGTTTTATCTAATGTTTTTATTTCCTTCGTTTCAATCAATTTATCATTTTCGTAGAGCATTATCGGGAAAGAACGGTTTGGATAACCCGTGATTGATACTTGCGCCGAAACATCCACTTTATTGTTAACAAAAGTAACTTCACTTGATATAATGGACTTTATCAATATATCTTTAGGAGGAATAGTATCACCAATTCCAACTGTAAATATAGGTTTTGGAAAATTATCTACTAAATAAATTGGATTGGAGCCAGAATTAAAGGCCCCATCGGAAACAACAGCTATTGCTTGATAGTTTTTCTCGTCTGCAAATTTACTAACGTAGTTGATTGCCTTATATATGTTCGTTGTTTTCCCGTCGAGTTTCATACTATCCAAATCAAAGTTTGCAATTTGACTTACGTCATCGTCGAACGAAAAGATATCAATATTACTTCTAAATTTTTCATAATCGAAATTTTTCAAAATTCGGGAATATATAGCTTCTCTGTCGTAACTTCGGTCTTTAATTTTCATACTTTGAGAATTGTCCAGCAACAATGCTAATCGTGGATGAATTTCCTTATAGGATGAATATATCAACTTTGGATTGAAAATCAAAAATAATGTTAATAAAATAGAAAATGCCCTAAGTATAATTAAAATTGTTTTGTTTCTTCTTGAAATTTCGGGTATAGTATAATAATAGCTATAAATGGTAAACAGTACAAGCAGTATTGATATACCAAGTAAAATCCAAATATTACCATCTATCGAAAAAAAAGTGAATTCCATTGATTGTTTAGTAAATTTGCATAATTGACGATTAATAAGTAATTTTTATGTATTGTGAACTAAACAATATCTGGAACGGTTTTTGATTATAATTTGGTAACTGGGGGTAACAATGAAGCTGAATGAAGCAAAAAATACATTTTTAAATTATATAATTTCCCAAAGAAATTATTCGCAAAAAACGCATCAAACCTATAATTATGCTATTGATAATTTAATTAATTTCTTCGATGAAGAATGCCAAACAATGCCAAATGTTGCAGATATAGAATTAGAAGATCTCCGCCCATTTCTTGGATGGCTGCAGGACAAAGGTTACGACCGCAATTCTATTAGATTGAAATCCTCCGCTATTCGGTCGTTTTTTAAATTCCTTTATATTAATGAGTACATTGAAGTAAATCCTTCAATAAATTTATCAACCCCAAAGAGGAAAAAAACTTTACCAAACTTCCTAACAGAAAAGGAAATGGACCAATTGCTCAATCAGTTTGATGAAAACATAAAGGAACAATTGATAAAAAAGTTATTAATCCAAATAATATACAGTACAGGGCTCAGAATTAGTGAAGCATTGAACCTCAAAATATGCGATATAGATCTGAACCAAAATACAATTAGCGTTCTGGGTAAGGGTAATAAACCACGAATTGTACCACTTGGGAATAATGCCCTAAAATACATTAATCTTATTATCTCTACATTTAAGTTATCTAACAAGGATTTCATTTTTTGTAACGAAAACAGTAAACAACTAACTTATAATCAAGCCTACAGCATAATACATTTGGCAATGAAAGGGATTACCGAAACCAAGCAGAAATCTCCACATACATTGCGACATACATTTGCAACCCTCCTTATTAATAATGGAGCTGATATACGCTCAGTTGGCGAGATGCTTGGTCATAGTTCATTAAGTTCCACGCAAATATATACTCATTTTTCTATCGAAAAGCTTAAAGAAATATACAAGGGTGCACATCCTAAGTCCTAAAAAATTATTAAATTGCATTTTTTAAATTGTAATTCATAATGAAAAAACTCAATGTATCGGTTATTGGTGTTGGTCATTTAGGCAAAATTCATACAAAGTTGTGGGCTCAGAATAAACACGTCAATTTAGTAGGTGTGCTAGATGTTAACCGTCCACAAGCTCGAGCAGTTGCCACAGAATTCGGAATCAGAAATTTTCGTACTTTGCTCGAAATGATCAAGTATTCTGATGCTGTTACTATTGCAGCATCCACAAAGCATCACTATAGTCTTGCGAAAAAAATGCTACTTAGCGGCATCCATTGCTTAATTGAAAAACCTATTACGCAAACCTACGAACAAGGTAACAAACTTATCAAAGTAGCGGAAGAAAATAACGCTTTAATCCAGGTTGGTCATGTAGAAAGATTCAATCCAGCTTTGAGAGCAGTATCGAATGGTGATTTGAAACCTATATTCATCGAAGTCCACAGACTTAGCCAATTCAAACCTCGTGCAATTGATGTTAGTGTTGTTTTTGATTTAATGATTCATGATATCGATTTGATAATGTGGATGGTGAAATCGAAAATTAAAAAAATAAGCGCCAACGGGGTTGCCATTCTGACCAATACTCCAGATATTGCAAATGCCCGTATCGAATTTGCTAACGGTACTATTGCAAACATAACAGCATCGAGAATATCTGCTAACAATATTCGTAAGTTCAGAATATTCCAAAAAGATGCATATATCTCGATTGATTTTGGAAATCAAAAAGTTGATGTATTTAAAATTATCGATGGTAAAACCGACGAATCCAACAAGGCTGTAGCTCTCAATTTAGGTTCGATAATGGATATACCATCTGACAAACATATTATATACGAGCAACCCAAAGTTCAAGCATGGAATGCCATACAAGAAGAACAAAATTCATTTGTCGAATCAATTTTGAACAATAAACCAATTGCCGTTACTGCTTACGAAGCAGTTAAAGCTGTTCGTATTGCAGAAATTATTACAAAGCGTCTAAATTCATATAATAATAGGATAACAGACAGAGAAGATTTAAATAATATAAGTCTGTACGACAACGACCTACAAGGAATACGATAAATTAAATATATTTCTGAAACAACCGCCAAAATAATCATGAAAATTTGAATTATCTTTGACGAATTTTATAAATCTGAATCGATTCTATGCTGACATCATCATAAATCGGTGTCGGCTTTCCGATAATTCGCTTATTAAGTCGCCAATATCGATAATCATTATTACGCGACCATCACCCAAAATCGTTGATCCTGCAATTCCTTTAATATTACCCAAATATTCTCCAAGGGACTTTATAACAATTTCTTGTTGCCCAAGTAGCTCGTCGCAGACCAATCCATATTTTTCCACTCCTACTCCGACTATAACCACATTCCTTCCTTCTAATGTCCCGATAGGTTCTGGGTGCTTTAATGCATAATCTAACCTAATGAGTGGGAAAACGTCTTTACGGATTCTAATAACTTCTTTTTTGTTTACTGTTGATATTTCGCAATTAGTTGTCGAAACAACTTCCAAAACTGAACTCAACGGGATAGCATAAGTTTCTTTCTGAATTCTTACGAGTAAGCCTTGAATTATTGCAAGTGTTAAAGGTAGTTTGATAATAAAAGTAGTTCCATTGTCAATTTCAGACTCTATATCTACCATCCCTTTTAATGCTTGTATGTTTGTCCGCACAACATCCATACCCACGCCACGACCCGAAACAGAAGTAACGACTTTGGCTGTGCTAAATCCAGGTGCAAAAATTAACTGGAAAGCTTCTCGTTTCGAAAAACTAATTGCCTCTTCAGGTTT
>CAYOPF010000008.1:0-20564 GCA_964405755.1 uncultured Chloroherpeton sp. | reverse complement strand
AATACCCCTTTTTCGATAGCTTTATTGATTAATTTCTGTGGATCCATTCCTGCACCATCATCAATAATTTTGATTACGATGTTATTTCCTTCTTGGGATGCATCTAATATCAAAGTCCCTTCTTCGGGTTTTCCCTTTTTTAATCTATCTTGGGGAGTTTCTACACCATGATCGCAGGAATTACGAATCATGTGGACCAACGGGTCGTTCAATTCTTCAATAATACCACGATCAATTTCGGTTTCTTCACCTCGGAGAACCAATTTAATTTTTTTACCAAATTCTTTGGATAAATCTCGAACGATACGGGGTGCTTTTTGGAATAACTTGCCTATTGGAACCATTCTCATTTTCATAACTGCATTTTGAATCTCAGATGTAATAAAATCCAATTGTGCAGTAGAATCTATCAATTCTCTAATTAACTCTTTATCTGCTACACGGCTATCGATATTTTCGCCAATTTGCATAAGTCTGTTGCGGCTTAACACTAATTCTCCGCTCAGGTCCATCAGCGACTCAACTCTGCCAACATCTATTCTTATTGTTTCTGTTGTTACGGCCTGACCTGGTGTTTTATCCTTCGATTTTTCAGCTTGTGGTTTTGATTTATCATCCGCTTTTGCAACTTGAGCTAACATTGATTCTTCGGTTTCGGTATGGTGGTCATCAGAATGATGGTCATCAGAATGCTCTTCGGCTATTGGTTCTGAGTCATGATGCTCTTCAGCAAGATTTGCCTGTTCAGTTGAAGGAGCGTTTTCTGCTTGAACAGGTTCATTGGATTTTACTTCCACCGCAAACTTTTGGTTCATTTCGGCAAAAGCTTTATCGAGCAATTCATATTCATCAGGAGTAAAATCACTAGGATGAGATGTGATTTCATTATTTGTCAAAATCATGTCCAATGCACTTTGGTTCGACTCACTATCAAAATTTGCATTAGCATCAGCAATCGGGGTATTAGTTGTGGCAGGAGCCTGATTACTAAGTGAAGCACCTGTCTTAAGAATATTCAATTTCTCTAACGTTTGAGCATAGTCCACTTCGATATCTTCTCCGGCCTTCAACTGCTCCAACATAACCATTATCCAATCCTGAACCTCGAGCATCACATCAATAATATCACGGTTTATGCTCATTTCGTGGCGACGTACCTTGTTCAGTATGTCTTCGGCATTATGAGTGATAGCAGATATTTTATCTACTCCCATAAAGGATGATGTACCTTTAATTGTATGGAAGCTTCTGAAAATTTTATTAATCAACTCATCATCGTCTGGATTCTGTTCTATTTCCATTAAATCACCCGTTAAAGTATCGAGTAATTCTTGTGTCTCGATTAAAAACCCTTCGAAAATTTCCATCATTTCGGGGTCGGTGAACGAAGCTGCCATAATTTACCTCTTATTTTTTTCCGAATAATGCATCAATATCGTCTTGCGAAAAAGGTTCGTCAAGATTATCTAAACTAATGTCCTGTATTTCTTCTTTTGTTTCTTCAACTATATTAACGTCGTATTCCTCAATTTTTTCAGATTCAAATTGCTTTTTCAGGGAGTCGAAGTCAACTTCTTCATTATCGATTTCGTTTAAATCAGATAAGACTAATTTGTCTATATCATCCTGTAAACTATGTTCAGGTGAATCTTCATTATTTAACTCAACCTTTTGTCTTTTAATAAGTTCGTCAATGGAAGATTGTATGCCTTCTTTCTCTTGAGTAGTTTTAACTGCATCTGGATCAAAGGCAATATTTCGGTGAAGTTTAGATACGTTAGTAATATTATCCTCTTCTGGTTTCAGTATTAGGTTATCGATACTAGTTTTTTCGAACTTTTCGATAATTTTCATTAATTTTTCTTGAACAGTTTCGATAAGATGATTGACTGCAGCTAATTGCTGACTTGTTATATCTTGCACCTGCAGACTCATCATTATAGAACTGGAGTCCATGTTGATGCTGTCCAATATTGAATTAGTTTCATTGATTGTTTTGTCGAACAATACTGCCTCATTTTCCTTGATCATTTCTATAGCTTTGGATATTTCGGGAAGGTAGTCATTCAAATTTTCATTAGCTTGAATTCCTTTATGCAAAATTTCCAACAACTTGGATGATGCCACAATCTGATGATCTTTAATTTCTCGTAATTGATTTAAGTTTCGCGAGATTACGTCCGACTTATAGGTAAGATTGTCCAAAATATCCATTATTTCTGTTGTTGCAAGCTCGGTAGCTTCAGTTACTTTGGAAAGTTGTTTGGTCGCATTTGGCATTTTCTTTAGATTTTCAGAAATCGAAACGTTGATCTCTTCCAGTAAAGGTTCAATTTCGCTGACGAAAATAAAAATTTCCTCAAGAAAAGGGATTACTCTTTGACCAAAAATAAATAATGCACGTAATTCATTCGCTTTGTCAAGCATGTCTTTCAAATTCTTTTTCATATTTCCTCTGCCTTTTAACCTTGTACTGTGGAAAGAACTGCGTCGATCTTTTCTTTTAGAACTTGAGGGGTGAATGGTTTAACAACATAATTATTTACTTTTGCTTTAAGAGCTTCGATAATATCTTGCTTCAAACCTCGAGTTGTAACCATAAGAATAGGAAGATTACTATAATTTGGCGTTGACCGAATTGCTCTGGTTAAATCTAAACCATTCATTATAGGCATATTCCAGTCGGTAATTACAAAATCAACAGGGTCGGAAGCTAACTTTGTGAGCGCTTCCTGACCTTCGCCAGCTTCAACGAATTCACTATAACCAAATGTTTTCAAAGCATTGATTACAATTCTTCGCATTGTGGGAGAGTCATCGACAACTAAAAAACGCATATTTTAATCCTCTTTATTTTTCAATTTAAATATTTTGAAATCTCATATAATAATTTTTTATCATTGAATGGTTTTATTAAATAAGAATTTGCTCCAGCATCCATGGCTTCCCTTATATCTCTTTCGTTGTTCAATGATGTCAGTATTAATATTGGTAAATCTGCATTCTTGGGATTTTCTCTAATCGTTCTAATTAAGTTAAAACCATCAACGTTGGGCATATTTAAATCTGTAACGACCAGATCAATATCCTGTCCACTCATTTTTTCGATTGCATCCATTCCATCTACAGCATCAATCACATTATAACCCGCCATCTTAAGTGCCAAAGTAATAAATTTTCTAATTGATGATGAATCCTCTGCTACTAAAATTGTTCTTGCCATTTAATTATCCTCCTTACTTTTTATAAGCCAGAGCTTTTGGTAAATGTATCAACGAAAATGCTTTGCTGATGCCATGTAACGATTCTGAATAACCAATAAACAAATATCCACCTGGATTAAGCACATCGTAAAGATAGGACACTACTTTTTGTTTGGATGGTATATCAAAATATATCAATACATTTGCACAAAATATGATATCAACTCCCGCAATTGTCCTCACTGCCTTTTCGTCGTATAAATTAATATTAGCAAATCTGACCATTTTTCGGATTTCCTCATTCAATTCGTAAGTCATCCCATTACTCTTGAAATATTTACTACGCAAATGAGGTGGAACATTGCGTATTGCATATTCTTTGAAAACTCCTCTGCGTGCAAATTCTACAACTTGAGTATTAATATCACTAGCTAAAATCTGAAAAGTAATGCCTGGATAACGAGGTTTTAGATACTCATTAACAAGCAGAGCCAATGTATAGGCTTCTTCGCCTGTGGACGACGCAGCGCTCCAAAAACGAACGAAATTTGTTTTACCTTGTTTTTCTTGGATTAGCTCGGGAATAATTATTTTCTCAACTGCTTCGAACTGTTGTGGTGCCCGAAAAAAATAAGTTTCGTTTATCGTAATTGCATCATACATTTGGTGAAGTTCTTCAATGTTGCTTGGCAACTTGATAAACCTCAAATATTCTTCGAAGCTACCAATATTAAGCGATTGAATCCTTTTTTCTATCCTACTTTCAAATAAATACTTCTTGCTTTCATTAAAATAAATTCCACTCTTTTCGTAAACAAAGTTTCTAAATTCCATAAAAGTTGCTTCACTCAGTTCCAATTTATTGGATTCGCCAGATTGAATATTCAGCGGTCGAGTTCTGGGTGGAGGTTGCTGCTGCAGTTGTTGTCCAAATTTGAATAAGCCACTTGCCATTATTTTCTTCTTTTGTTAAAAAGTAATATCAAACTTATTTAAAATATCGTTAATGTAATTCAATTCGGAAGTGTCCGAAACATTGTACATTTTTTGTAATTCTTTGATTGTTATTTCATAAGAAATTTCCAGACAATACGTAATGATATTCTCCCAACACATCGGTTTCTGATTGATAGTATTTTTAATGAGAGATTTTATCAATACTTCGACATTAACGGGTGATGCAGTTGCTGCTTCGACTGTAATAAATGCCAAAAAGTCCAGATTTTCTGTATCCGAGGGATCATATTTCAAAAACAATTGTTTGACAAATTCCTCAATAACCACAGGATCCTCGGTATGAACCAAATTGCGAATCATGAAGTGATTTATGTCCGAGTCGTTTCTGAATACTACTTTGAGCAAATAGGAAACATCTTCTTTGGTATAATTGCTACCCAATGCAACCAAACCTGCTCCGTAGGTATCTGGGTCATTCTCCATTAATGCTAATTGTGCAACATACCTATATTTGCCAGGTAATTCAATAGACTCGCCTACCCTGAAGGAAATTGCAAATATTGTCTTTAAAAATAAAACCTTTAATTCGTCATTCACGGATTCGAAAAGATCCAATAATTTGCAGCAAACTCCTATGTCAGTTCCACATATAGCTAACCCATCGACTGCTGCAACTCTCAAAAAGAAATTACTTTCGTTGTTAATCAATGAAATTAAGAAGTTTTGCGACTCTTCTCCGCCAACTTTCCCTAAAGATTCAATAATAAATGGTTTCAGGTCTTCATCACTCCAGTAAAGTGTTTCAAATCTCTCAATTAGCAATGCTTTATTGAAATTATTTTCAGGGTAATTCTGATAAATATTGCCCATAGCCTCGATAACAGAACAGCGAACGTTGGAATCTGCATGATCTATTTTTTCAAAAATAAGCTCCAAATAGTCTGGTGGAGCAATTAATCCAGCAATATCTATTGCAAATTTCACATTATCGGGATCGGAATCGTCGAAATAGTGCGCTATTGCAAAGATATTAGTTGGTTTAATGGTCAATAAAATGTCGGTAACAAGATTCCGAATTTCAATTCTTTCACTTCTTATAAATGGTGTTACATACTGGCAAATTGTATCATTCCATTGAGGATCCAACTGAGTTAATCCAGTAGCAATAACATCGCGAACACCTTTATCGTTATCCGACAATGATTCGCATAATACTTTAATAACATCATGATCAATTTCATCAATTTCTCTTAATAATTCCTCTGCAGCTTGACGTCGCATTGCAGGTACCAAACTCGTTTTTAATGTCGTTATTTTATCTTCCAAACTCATGGTTTTTTGTTGTTTTATTTTTTGTAAATTAATAATTTTTTATTTATTATTTCAATTTTATTCTAATATTTTTGGTGATGAATTTATTGCTAATTGCTCAATTCTGTATCTCAGCTTTGCTCGTGAAATCCCTAATATTTTAGCGGCTTTTATCTGATTTCCTTTTGAAATTTTTAAAACTTGCTCGAGCAAATCTTTTGTCACTTCGTTATAACTGGCACCAGTCGACGACACTTTCAAATAATGCTTTCCTGGCGACAAGTATGTTTCGGGAGGCACCTGACCTTTCGTAGTATTAACAAAACTAATACCTTTTAGGAAAGATAATGCCTCAACATCAATCAAATCCTTGTTTTCCATAAGAACAATTCTTTCGATTGCGTTTCGTAATTCTCTAATATTTCCTTTCCATGGATAATTTAGGATAACTGCAATTGCATCATCTGTAAAGCCTTTAATGGACTTACCAAATTTCCGATTAAATTCAGTGATACCTGATGAAGCAATTTGAAGAACATCCTCGCCCCTCTCTCGTAAAGGGGGCAATGTAATCTTTGCTACATTAAGCCGATAATATAAATCCTCACGGAATTTTCCGTCTTCCACCAATTGTTCTAATTCTTTGTTTGTACTGGCAATTACACGAACATCCACTGAAATTTCCTTAGTTCCTCCCAGCCGATAAAATTTTCGTTCCTGAAGAACTCTAAGTAATTTCACCTGCAAATCCATACTGAGTTCGCTAATTTCATCCAGTAGTATTGTTCCGTGTTGAGCTTGCTCGAACTTTCCTGGTCTCATTTTTTCGGTTGCACCGGTAAAAGCACCTTTTTCATAACCAAAAAATTCATTTTCGGCAAGTTCGCGTGGTATAGCACCACAATTAACGCTTACAAACGGGCCGTTTGCTCTTGGAGAATGGTCGTGAATAAACCGGGCCATCAATTCCTTACCAGTTCCAGTTTCTCCATATATCAAAACTGTTGTATCTTCAGTTTTTGCAACAAGTTTGCCAAGTTCTAAAGCTTTTTTTACCCCGTCACTATTGCCAATAATTTCACTTGGTTGCTCCTTTTTAATTTGTTCGCTAAGTAAATCAACCTTACGTCGCAATTCAAAATTTTTAAGAGCTCGTTCTACTGTTACTTCCAGCTGATCTAAGTCCAGTGGTTTCACGATAAAATCTTCAGCACCCAACTTCATCGCACGAACTGCCATCTTAATATCCGAAAAAGCAGTCATAATAATGACGGGCATAGTATAGCCCTGCTTTCGTAATTGCTCTAAAATATCCAAACCATTCGCATAGCCCAGAAAAATATCAAGTATTAACAAATCAGGCGAAATCTTATGCAATTGATTAATTCCTTCATTCGGATCGGTAAATGCTTCTACTCGGTTATACTTGCTAAGCAAAACATTTTGCACCGATTCATTAACCAATGGGTCGTCTTCTATTATTACAATTGTGTAATTTTTTGCCACCTTTCCTCAGCTTTGATTATTTTTAATAATTACATTAATAATTATGTTAAATTAACAAAAAAAAATCAATTTTGTACAATATTATACAAATTTTTTTATTTTCTTAATATTGAAATAATCTACTTAATTTTGTGTTTTATTATTTTTCAATTTAAGGTAAATATGAAAATCAGATTAATAATAATCTTGGCAATCATTCCACTCTTTATTGGTTGCAACAACGATGGTCCTTCGATGACAGGTAAACCCGAATTTAAAACCCTCGATGACTCCATCAGTTATGCTCTTGGCGTGCAGTTAGGTATGAACACTCGTCGGGATTCTTTAAACTTGAACTTCGACAACTATGCAAAAGGTTTCAAAGCAGGTAAAGATAGTGCAAACATTGCTTTTCCAGATAGTGTTATGGGTATGGTTATCAATCGGTTACAACAAAAGTTACAGACTAAACAAGTGCAGCAGGAACAACAACTTGAGCAACAACGACAAGAAAAATCTAAGGAACTTGCAAAAACAAACGAACAATTTCTCGCAGAATTTAAATCGAAATCGGGAGTTAAAATATCTAAAACTGGGTTGATGTGGGAAGTGTTAAAAGAAGGTACTGGAAAGTTGCCAAAACCAGAAGACATTCTCAAACTTAAGTTTATTGCTTCATTTTCCAATGGCGAAGTATTCGATTCGATGGCAAAGAACACTCCAGTTGAGTTTCCTGTTCGGGGATTGTTCCCAGGATGGGAGGAAGCTACTCGTCAAATGAAAGTTGGTGGTAAATATCGTTTTGTATTTCCTCCAGAATTGGCATTTGGTAGTCGTGGCAGTGGACCGATTCCTCCAAATGCAATTATCATTTTCGAGTTGGAGCTTATAGATACAAAAAAAGTTGAAATGCCTGCAAATATGCAAGTGCAACCATTACCTCCTGATGCTCAGCCAATTCCAAATCAACCTCCTCCAAACCCAAGATAATTTTGAATATTCGCAATATAATGAAAATAAAAATAGGCTGCCTTATTGAGCAGCCTATTTTTTATCTCAAATTTTACTAAAATTAATTTAAGTTCATTTCTTTTCCGTGGCACTGTTTGTACTTCTTTCCACTTCCACAAGGACAGGGATCATTTCGGCCAACTTTTGCTTCAGTGCGTCGGAATGTTTCCACTGCAGTTGCCCGAGCCGATTCGCTTTCCTGAGCACGTGGAGCAGTTGCCCGAGCCGCAAATTGAGCTGCTTGCTCATCCCTTCCGTAGCGTATTCCGCGACCTTCGAGATTATTTGATTTTACTTTTGGAGGCGTCTTTTCGGGTGCTTGTTGAACTTGTGCTTGCATTTGTGGGAAGTATTTAAAAGCAATACCAATAGAACTATGTGAAATCTCTCTCAACAATTCTTCGAACTGGTGGGCAGCTTCTTGTTTGTACTCCAATAATGGATCTTTCTGACCATAAGCCCTAAGGTTAATACCTTCTTTAATTTCGTCCATTACTCGTAAGTGCTCTTTCCACTTATCATCAATTGTTTGGAGAACAGCATATTTTTCCAATTGTGCCATAAATTCTTTGCCAAGCATTTCTTCTTTTCTATGGTAGAATTCGTCTGCAGCTCTCAATATTTCATTAACAACCTCGGTTTCCTTCATTGTTTTAAAATCAACTTCATTAATATTTATTTCGCAAAGCAACAGAGCTCTGACTGCATTTTTTAATCCCTTCAAATCTTCTTCTTTATGATAAGTCTGGTACCATTCGAACGCAAGATCATCAATGTAATCAAAAATCTCACCTTTTAATCTATCGCCGCGTAAAGCCATTTTTCGCTTGTTATATATCAGCTCTCTTTGCATGTTCATAACGTCATCGTATTCGAGTAAGTGCTTACGGATAGAAAAGTTATTTTCTTCAACCTTTTTCTGAGCATTCTCGACTGACTTGGTAATCATCGAATGTGTGATTGGTTCGTTTTCGGGGAATTTGAATTTATTCATTAAATTACCAATTCTTTCTGCTGCAAACAACCGCATCAATTTATCTTCGAGAGAGATAAAGAATATTGAACTTCCAGGATCGCCCTGTCGACCAGCACGACCTCGTAACTGTCTATCGATACGACGAGCTTCGTGTCGTTCCGAACCTATAATTGCAAGTCCACCTTTTCGCTTAACCTCAGGATCCAACTTAATATCGGTTCCACGACCAGCCATATTAGTAGCAATTGTAACTGCTCCCTTGTGTCCGGCATGGGCAATAATATCGGCTTCTTTTTCGTGTTGTTTGGCGTTCAACACATTGTGTTGAATCTTTGCTCTTGTAAGCATTTTCGAGATAACTTCAGAGACTTCAACCGACGCTGTCCCAACCAATACTGCCCTATCATCTTTCAGAATATTCTGAACCTCCTCGACAATTGCATTGTATTTTTCACGAGTTGTTCTATAAATTAGGTCTTCATTATCTTTTCGGGTTATAGGTCGGTTCGTTGGAATTACCACAACATCCAGATTATAAATTTTTTCGAATTCCCCAGCCTCTGTTTCGGCAGTACCAGTCATACCAGCTAGTTTTTTGTATAATCGAAAATAATTCTGCAGAGTGATAGTTGCCAATGTTTGGGTATCGCGTTGAACTTTAACGTTTTCTTTTGCTTCAATTGCCTGGTGCAATCCTTCAGAATAGCGACGTCCATCTAAAATTCTGCCAGTAAATTCATCTACTATTTGTACTTTTCCTTCTTGCACGACATATTCTACATCCTTTTCGTACAAGGAATAAGCTCGCAACAAAGAAGTTACAGTATGTATAACATCACTTCTCTGGGCAAAAATTCTGTTAATTTCATCTATTCTATGCTGTTTTTCTTGTTCTGTAATAGAATTGTCAACTGCAAGCTTACTCATCTCCGCAGCGATATCAGGAAGTACAAACAATTCTGGGTCTTCTCCACTATTGGTTAATAAATTCCTACCTTTATCTGTTAGATCAATTTGATGGTGCTTTTCTTCTATAATATAGAATAATTCCTCGTCGATTTCGGGCATCCTTTTACCTTTCTCGCGCAGGAAAAACAATTCGGTTTCTTGCATCAATTTTAGGTTAGAACCTTCCTGAAGTATTTTTCTCAATCTCTTGTGCTTCGGCAAGCCACGATGTGCCCTGAATAACAATATACCGGCTTGCTCGCGATCCTCTTTTTTATCGGATTGCAGTAATCTTTCAGCTTCGGCTGTTATTTGATTGACAAATTGAACCTGAGCATCTACTAACCGACGGACACGGGGTTTCATCATATCGAATTTCTGATCTAAATCTCCTACAGGTCCCGAAATGATGAGTGGCGTTCGAGCTTCATCTATCAGAACCGAATCCACTTCGTCAACAATTGCAAACCAATGACCACGCTGCACTATATGTTCTTCTTCGACAACCATATTATCGCGTAGATAGTCGAAGCCAAACTCAGAATTTGTTCCATAAATAATGTCTAATCTATAAATCTTTGATCGTTCTTCACTTTGCATATTTTGCTGCAAAGAACCTACACTAACTCCAAGAAAATCATATACAGGCTTCATCCATTCGCTATCGCGTCGTGCCAAATAATCATTTACTGTAACAACATGAACGCCTTTACCAGCCAATGCATTCAAATAAATCGGCAATACTGCTACAAGTGTTTTACCTTCGCCTGTTGCCATTTCGGATATCTTGCCTTGATGAAGCACTATTCCACCGATTAATTGTACATTGTATGGTATCATTTCCCAAATCGATGGATGACCAGCATAAACATAATTGTGGCCTCGCTCCGTTAACCTCTTGCACGCTTGTTTTGCTAAAGCAAATGCTTCTGGAAGTATTTGGTCTAATGTATCGTTTACGGTTTGGAAAATTTCTTTTTCTAATTTTTTTAAATGCTCATTTAGCGAAATTACTTCGCCGCTCGATAATTCTTTCTCCCGTAAATCTACGATTATCTGATCCCTTTCAGCTTCCAACTCAGATATTTGTTCTTTGATTAGTTGCTTGAACCCTTCACTTTTTGCACGAATTTCTTCATCGGTCAATGAATCGTAGTCAGCGTAAATCTTATTGATTTCCTTGACAATCGGCATTATTTTTTCGATATCCCTTTTGTGCTTATCGGGAAATATGTTTTTTAAAAAACCTAACATAGTTTTCTGTGATTAAAATAATAATTGATTGACGAAAGATTGAAAAATGAATTTGAAACATTTGTTTCATTTTGCACTTATTAGTTCTATAAAAATATTTTCTAACTGTAATAGATTTTTATTCCAAGTATGAAATCGAGGCAAATGTTCGGTTTATTCCACTTTTATATTTAACTGCTGGATGGCCGAAAATGATAAAAATTCCTTCCTTGCTTTTGAATTTTATGTTATGTTCCTTTCGAAATCTCTCAGCTTTTTTACCATTTTGCAAAAATGGATGTATTGCACCCAACATGCAGGTTCCCAACCCTAACGATTCAGCAGCAATCATGGCATAAGTAGCGGCAATTAATGGATCTGCAGGATCTGCATAGGGTGAGCCGTAAAAATACATCGACAAAGGTGCATCGTAGTTTATCAAATTGTTTCCTTTCTCAATTTCTTCGGTATATATTCTATAAAGTGGTTTTATAAATCCTTTAAACATCTCGCTGGTTTCTTTGCCCCAGAACAATCTCATCATTGAAATAAAGTATTGGTTGGTCATGAATTTGTAGTTTTTAAGAAACTCGGAATAATCCTGTGCAAACTTTCTGTTTTTCTCCTTACCTTCAATTATCAATACATTTACGTCGGTTGGAGGTAAACCCATTGGGGCTGTTTGTGCTGCAGAAAGGATTTTATCGATGTATTCACTTTCTACCTTCTTATCTTTGAATTCCCTTATACTTCTTCTTTTCTGAAGCAAATTTAATAAGTTTTCATAACTCAAAACAGCCATATTTGTGAGTTCGAAAATGTCGTTTGTAGAGATTTCTCGTCCAGTAATTTCAATTGCATTACTTGGACATATTGCCATACAATGGCCACATGCAATGCATCCAAAAATTGATTTGTCTGATAGCGAAACTTTTCCATTAACCATGCATATACTGAAATCTTTGCAGACATTAATGCATAACCCGCAACCATTACACAAATTATCAAAAATTTTAATTTTACCTTCAGAATTTGTTCTGGTAGTTGGAATTGCCATTTTTATTTTTATATTTATAAATAACTATTTTTCTTTCTGTTTCGACAATTTGCCTTCTTCAATAGACACTTTAACGGAAATATTTAAGAGTATTCCAATTAAAATTGCACTGAAAAATATTGATGTTCCACCATAACTTAAAAATGGAAGAGGTACTCCTGTAGTAGGTATCAATGCCGTATTTACAAAGGCATTTATCAAAAATGATATAAAAATCGAGAAAATTATACCACTTATCAGCAAAAATCCAAACTTGTCCTCTACTCGTTTTGCCAGATAGAAGCCTCGCCACAAAATAAAGATAAATAACGCAATAATCACTACCAGTCCGATAAATCCATATTCTTCGCCAATGATAGACAAAATAAAATCTGTATAAGGTTCGCTCAAAAGTAGGTTTTGATGACTACCTCCGGGTCCCATTCCAATTATTCCTCCGCTACCAATTGCCACCAAAGAATTATCTACTTGATAGGCCAATTTATCGAATTCTTTCCCATCAAGCATACCCATATAGAAAAGCAACCTGTTAAGCCGATAGGGTGCCGATACAGCATACACACTTCCTACCAAGGCAGTCAGCCCTAGTGTTGCTAATATGTGCTTGATATTGGCGTTGCCCAAATACAACATAAACATTCCAATGAGAAAAAGAATAATAATCATCGAAAAGTTAGGTTGCAACGCGATTAAAGCACTAAACAACGCAATCCAGAGCATAAACGGAAAGTATCCGTATTTCAGTTCTTTGATGCTCTCGCCTTTCCTGCTAATTAATGTTGCAAAGTGTAATATCATCGAGAATTTTGCTAATTCAGATGGCTGAAATGTCATGAATCCAAGATTTATCCACCGCTCAGCCCCACCAACCTTCTTGCCGGCAACAAGAACTATCACAAGAGTGATTAAGGACAACAACATCAGCCAAATTGATACCTTCGACCAAAAATGATAATCTACTCTGGAAACAAAAATCATTATTAGAATCGCAAGAATAACTTTGATAAAATGCCTTACCAACAAACTCTCTGGCTGCATTCCCTTGTAGGTTGCAAAGAAAATACCAGCACTATAAACAAAAGCAATCGAAAAAAGCATCAATGTTAGTGCACTAAAAAAGATTAACCAATCGATATGTGGTTTTGTATTTATCATTTTTTTGGCAATTTCCGCACAATTTGCTTGAATATTTCTCCACGATGCTCGAAGTTAGCAAACATATCGAATGATTTGCAGGATGGGGAAAACAATACAATTTCATTTTCCTTAGCATCGCTCTGACCCGCAAATACTGCTTCCTCTAATGTTTGGAACTTCTGGCAAGGCACAATCGTCGAGAAATGTTTGTAAATACTATCGGCTTCTTCGCCAATACAAATTATGGATTTAACGTTCTTACGAACAGAAGAATCCAACATAGCATAATCATTGTTATCCCCCCGTCCGCCTGCTATCCATATTATTGGTGAATTAAAACTATTTAATGCAAACCACGTGGAGTTCACATTTGTTGCTTTGGAATCGTTGTAATATTCCACTCCGTTGATTGTTCGCACAAATTCCAAGCGGTGTTCGACACCCAAAAAAGATGATAGAGCTGAACGATAATTTTCGTTTGTAATTTCGAATGATCGAGTTGCCAATATGGCGGCAAGCGAATTATAAAGGTTATGCTGACCTTTGATACCAATATTGGAAATTGGCATTATTTCCTCCTCTTTATGCTGTGTATCCAGTATTATCCACCCGTTGCGAATGAATGCTCCCCCCCGGAGTTCATTCAGCGAAAAATACTGAATTTTGCTATGAGACGATTTACTTTTCCGTAAATAATCATCATCGTAATTCAAAATTAATAAATCTTTTTCAATTTGATTACTGCAAATTTTCCACTTTGTTTCCACATAATCTTCCATTGTTCCGTGATATTTCAGGTGGTCGGGCGTAATATTTGTGATTAATGCAACATCCGGACGGAATTTGTCGATCCTATCTAATTGATAGCTCGACATTTCCAGCGATATTATCGTATCATCATCGATTTCCATAACTACTTCCGAAAATGCTTTTCCGATATTTCCAGCAGATATTGCCTTCTTCCCTGACTCATTCAAGATATGCGTTATCAGCGAAGTTGTTGTTGTTTTTCCATTTGTTCCGGTTATAGCTATTATTGAATTTTTACAAAATTGATATGCAAATTCAACTTCACTAACTATTTTCACATTATTCTTTTGCAATTCTGAAACAATCTCGGCACTTCGAGGTATACCCGGCGATGCTATAGCCAAATCGTAATTAGTCAATCCATGTTTTGTATGACCACCAAACTCAAAATTGATTAAATTCTGTTCGAATTGTATAATCGTATCTTCAAAATTGTCTTTAGTTTGATTTTCGGTAACGAATACATCAAAATTCTGCTTACGTGCCAATAATGCAGCAGCTTTACCGCTTCGGGAAGCACCAATAACTAATATTTTCATAATTCGATTTTTGTAAATTATCAAAATTAAAGAAAAATAATTGTAAGAATAATTTTTTAGTTAAAGTAAAAATTTTAGAAATAATTTAAAACTTCTTCCGGATTCGGGATATATTGATTTAATTCGGGATAAATGGTTCCGATAAGTTGCATTGAACAAGTTATCGACAGAAAGATTAATTGATAAAATTGATTTATGTACCAACAATGATTTACTCGTGTATAAATTAAATAAAACATATCCATCTGTTATTTCTTCAAATTCATCGGTTCTTTCCTGAGAATCAGCTAGTTCTATTAATCCTCCAACTGAAAAATTGTTATTTCGATATCTTAATTCAAAATTTGATTTAATCGGTGGGATTGCAGGTAAGTAGGTTTTACTTTTCAATAATTGTCCAATTGTAACATATAGATTACTCTTTATGAAAAAGTATTTGAATAATTTTTTTTCTAATTGAATTTCAAAGCCAGTAATCAAAGAGTTTACGCCATAAGTTTGATAAATTGGAAGTATTTGTTGGGGATTTAATCTCCCTGTGTTTCTAGGAATTATGTAATTGTCGTAATAATATAGATATCCAGAAAAATTCATTGTAATAAGCTGGTTCTGGTAATAGCCAAATAATTCTAAACCATAACCACTTTCAGCATTGAGTTGTGAATTTCCAATTTCGTAGGAATATGCAGCCAGATGTGGACCGTCTGAATATAACTCTTCAATTGAGGGTATCCGAGAAGCTTTAGAAATGTTAAAACCTAGTGAAAAACTTTCATTAAATTCTTTTAGAAAAGCCACAGACCACGAAAGTGAGTTAAACTCTCTATTCATAGGTGGATTATTCATTGTTTCCCTTATTTCAGGTTCATATGAAGCATAATCGCTGCGTATGCTAAATTGTAATCCAAAATTTTGATAATCTATTTCTTCGTAGAAAGTAGCATTTATTTGGTTCATCTTCGTATGTGGAGTGAACACATACCCCCCCACTCTAAAATCCTTGTGGACAAAGCCTATACAATAAGTTCCATTATCGAAGATTTCGTTTTCATTATGATTGAAATCTATCTTAAGGTTATAATCACGAAAAACGAATTCGGATCCAACAGAATTCGAAGCCTCGTATTCTGTGTGGTGATAGTAGTTTCTGTTTATCAGTAATGAAATATTATCCAAAAATGGTTTATGGAAATGAATTATTGATTTTAGAGTAATTACATTTTTTTGAATATCAATATTTACACCATTTGGATGAGCTCCAATAAATCCACCAGGCACTCCATAAGTATTTATGTAATTTTCGTAATGAATATTTGACAATAAATTTTCATATTTTGTTAGACCAATAAAATTAAAATCCGTCGTTTTGCTGGATGAATTCTTTATAACTTCAGAACCAGACTTCATATCATTAGATTTTTGAAATGTTACATTCCCTCCTAATGCAAAATTAGATATAGGTATATTGGAGGATAAATTGGCAGATATCCCTTGATTGGCAGATTCAAGTAAAAAATTTGGAGTTATTAGAAATTTTTCGGGAATTTTGTAAAAATCATTTTGAGCATTTACAACAGCACCAAATGAATTAGTTGAGTACAAAAGCAGTTTTGGACCCCTTATTAATTCTACTTTTTGAATTGCAAGCGGATTGATTGTTAACGCATGGTCTGGAGAAGTTGACGACAAATCACTTACACTTACTCCGTTAGTAAGAAATCCAATTCTATTACCACCTAAACCACGAAAAACAGGCCTTGCCGTTGCTGGTCCCATCGAACTTAACGATATCCCAACCTGATTTTTTAAAGAAACAGCCAATGAATTACCCAATGATTTTTGATACTCGCTCGGTTTGATTGTATATGCTTCGGATTTAATTTCGTCGAATTTATTAAGTTTTTCTGAACTTACAAGGATTGTTGGCAAAATAATTACTTTTGGATCTAATTTAACTATCAAAGTATCTTTGGGGATTTCTTTGATTAAAATTGATTGTGATTCGTAGCCCTGCTGAGAAAATGTTAAAATATTATTTTGCAATGTATCAATTTTGATATAAAGAATTCCATTCTTTTCTTGATACGATATCTTTTTATTACTGTTGTCTGTGAGTGTATAATTGAACAATTGACTCTTGGTTTCACTGTCAATTACCTTTATTATAACTTCATCTGTATAAGAAAATAATTTGGTATATCCAAGAAAACCTATCAACAGGGCTATCAAAACACGTTTATTCATATGATTGAGATCTAGTCAATTTTTACATAAATTGGTTGGAACTCGACATGGATCTTTCCATCGCTTCCAGCGATTTTAAAAATTATTTGGGTTATCCCTTTTTCGATACTTTTTAATTGAAAAGCCCAAGGTTCTTCTTCGCCAGCAGGTATTGCTTGGCAAATTTCTACATCTTTGAATTCAACAATCAACTTGTGGTCTTCTGCTGGCTGGAATTCTCTGTTCATATCATCAAATAGTTTAACAACAATATGGTCGGTAGTTTCACCAAATTTCAGCGCAAATTCACCTTTAGTAAGCCCCGATGAACCTTGTAAAGGCGACTCGCATATTAATTTGTTTTCTTCTTCGAAATATGCTCGCAATCCGACAGCTTCGCCGTGTTGTCCCGATTGATCTTGAATTATTACTGGTATTTTAATTGTTTTAAAGTCTGGATGATCATTATGTAAAACTCTGAACTCAATGAATGTTTTTCCAATTTTTTTGCCAACTAAATGAAATTCCCATTCATCACCAGAATGACGATAAACACTAACAATTGAAGTATCGTCGATTACCCATCCAAATTTTTTATCTTTATCGTCGGGAGGGTTAATTGTAGTACTATCCTTATCTAAAAATTTTACTTCAATGTGGTCCGAGATTCCGAGAGGGATTTTTAATGTATCTTTCGTTTTCAAGTTAAAATAAGTTAAAAGCCTTTTATCCGACGATTCCAATATTAATCCATTTGCCTTGAAGTGGTTCTCGTCGGGAGTTATTGGATTAGTTTCTTTTGAACAGGATATAGTAATTAGGGCTAAGATTATATAAATATATAAATTAATGAAACTACTTTTCATTTTAATATTCCTTAAATTTTTGCTAAATAATTTAATTAAATGAATTAGATTAATATACAATTAGTATTTAAATTATTAGTTTTAATAATTTGAGAAAAATATTTGGGTCTGGTTAGAGTATAGGTGGTGGGGCTCTTTGTAAACTTGATAAAATATCTAAATACTTGATTATAACAATCCGATACGGTTTGGTTTTCTTAATGTTAGTATCAAAAATATTTATAAATAGATATGTAGAAATTGATAATGAAGTAAAATTTTCAGAAAATTTTTCTATTGGACAATCATTTGGCGAAGCATTTTTTTTATTTTTAGCTTGATGAATGTATTTTCCAATATTTACATCATGAACGATGCTGCAACACTTTTCGATTTGACTGTTTTCTGCGTGATTATTATGATGACTGTAGTGATTATGGTGGTGAAAGTTAGGTACTAAAAAAAGAAAAACAAGATTTACTGAAAGAGATACAACTATCGAAAATCTTATCGTTTTCTTAATCAAAAATCTTATTGATTTTTTGTTTTTCATAATACGAAATAAACGAAGGTATTATTAAATAATTATAAACTTAATATGAGTTACATGAAGAATAAATAGGTATAGACTTGTGCGGAAGAGGGGACTCGAACCCCTACGCTCGTGGAGCACCACCCCCTCAAGATGGCGTGTCTACCAATTTCACCACTTCCGCTGGAAATTGGCGCACCCGGAGAGACTCGAACTCCCAACCATCTGATCCGTAGTCAGGTACTCTATCCAATTGAGCTACGGGTGCGTTGCAATTAATTGAGTTGTTGTGGTTCTAATTTTTTCACAAATTTCGACAAAGAAGACTTCGCATTCGCTGCACTATTTTTGTGGATAATACCACGTGCTGCCACTTTGTCCAAAATGCTCATTGCTTTATTTAAATTTGCAACAGCTTCTTCGTATGTTTTGGAGCTGCGCACATCACGGATTGCAAACTTGATCAACTTTTTATTTTGACGGTTATAAATTCGAGCTTTTCTCGATTGTCTAATTCTCTTTAAGGCTGATTTATGATGAGCCATCTTTTCCCTTTTCGAATTTAATTAAGATTACAAAATTAATAATTTTACTTTAAATAAAAGCATTTGAAATAAAAAAATTGATTTTTTACTTTTATTTTAAAAAGCTTTCCAGCATATCCATATCATCGGGGCTTCCCATAAAAAGTGGAGTACGTTGATGAATGTCCTCTGGTACAATTTCCAAAATTCTTCTTTCGCCATCAGTGGCTCGTCCGCCTGCTTGTTCCAAAATAAATGCAAGTGGATTTACCTCATAAATTAACCTGAGTTTTCCTTGCGGATTCTTGATTGTTGCCGGATAAAGATACACACCTCCGTAATGCAGAAGTCTGTGTAAATCCGCAATAAGTGTTCCAATATATCTTAAAGTGAACGGTCGGGTTTTGTCCTCCGAAGGCGTTTTAATATACTCAAGGTATTTGCGTACTTTTTCGTCAATCAAGTAATAATTACCCTCGTTAAAGCTGTACCAATAGCCTTGTTTGGGAACTCTAATGTATTGTTTGTTTAGCAAAAATTCTCCAATTGTTGGGTCGTAGGTGAAGGAATGTACCCCATTTCCTGTAGTATAAACAAACAATGTACTGCTGCCATACAAAGCATAACCTGCTGTTATCAGTTTATAGCCGGGTTGAAGCACGTCACTTATGCTACATGTTTGGCCTGGCGACAAATCAATTCGACGATAAACACCGAAAATGGTCCCTATCGTAACATTAATACTAATGTTGGACGAGCCATCGAGCGGATCGAACAAAATTATGTACTTACTTTTTCTGTCCTTTCCTACTACTGTTACTTCATC
Source organism: uncultured Chloroherpeton sp. (assembly GCA_964405755.1). Taxonomy (GTDB): domain Bacteria; phylum Bacteroidota; class Ignavibacteria; order Kapaibacteriales; family UBA2268; genus GWF2-33-9. The sequence goes on along the minus strand of CAYOPF010000008.1, from coordinate 947 downwards.
GTCCTCTTCAGAAGCAAATGCACAAACATGCCCACCTTGCGACATAGCTTTCTTGATAATATCATTAGCATATTGATCCAACTTTTGTTGTTTTTCGCCATGGATGTTGGATGTGGAGGTTAGTCCTAATATATCGTTAATCCCAGCTCTGCGGACTTCTCGTGATATAATGCGAATTGCCAATGCCAAATCGTGTAGCAAAGATGTAAATTCACCAGTCGCAGTTGGGTGCATGCTTTCTTCGCGGGCAATATGGTGGTCGATTGTTGTTAATCGATCTGATTTGTTGATATCCATAATTTTTATTTTTTTTAATATTCTATTCAGTTTTTATTAATATTTGCAAAATTAATATTCACAAACATAATAAATACTAACAAAAATAATTAAACTTTCGTAATTTTGAACTTTATATTTTTTCGAAATTAAAAATTAACGGATAAATTTTATGGCTTTCGTACCATCCACAAATGAAGAAATGTCGGAAATGCTCCAAAAAATTGGAGTTAACAGTTTTGATGAATTAATTAAAGATATCCCCGAACACGCTAGGGTGAAAGAATTAGATTTAAATTCAGAATTAAGCGAGTTAGAAGCACTCAAATTAGTCGAATCTATCGCTAAGAAAAATACCTCTCATTCCAATTTCGTATCATTCCTTGGTGGTGGCATCTACGACCACTATATTCCAGCGATTGTTGGGTCGGTGCTGGAACGCCCAGAGTTCAAAACAGCATATACACCCTATCAGGCTGAAGTTAGTCAAGGCACTTTGCAAGTTATGTACGAATTCCAAACAATGATATGTCGATTAACAGGTATGGAAATATCGAATGCATCGCTCTACGATGCTGGTACAGGTCTTGCAGAAGCTTTCTTTATGGCACACGCCCAAACTAAGAAAACAAAGTTTTTAGTTGCTGGAACCGTAAATCCACTTTACCTTC
>CAYOPF010000007.1:0-38403 GCA_964405755.1 uncultured Chloroherpeton sp. | reverse complement strand
TCACTAAATTCGTTAATGAATATTACAATGGTAATCTTAATGTTGAATTTATTCTAAAAAATATCAATAAGGAAATAGATACAAAGAATACTTCAACAAAGAGTACTCTCGAACAAGATTTATCAGAGTTGTTTAATGCAGAAAAATTAAATTAGGAGAAAAATGGCACTTACAGTAAATACTCCAGCACCCGATTTTACAGTTAAAAACGATAAAGACGAGTTAGTTACACTTTCGAATTATCGAGGAAAATGGGTTGTACTCTATTTTTACCCAAAAGATAATACATCAGGTTGTACAAAAGAAGCTTGTGATTTTAATGAAAATTTACAACATTTCAATAATATTGATGCTGTTATTTTAGGAGTTAGTCCTGATTCAGTAAAATCACATCAAAATTTTAAGAAAAAATTCGACTTGCAATTTGATTTATTGAGTGATACAGAAAAAGAAGTATGCAATAAATACGACGTTATGGGTGAGAAATCGATGTATGGTAAGAAGTATTTGGGTGTGATACGAACTACATATATAATCGACACCGAAGGAGTAATTCGATGGGTTGACCCAAAAGTAAGTGTCGATGGTCACGCTAAGAAAATCATCGAACAACTTTCATCTTTACAAAAAAAATAGATGATAGATACACACGCTCACATTTTTGTTGACGATTTTCAATCTGACTTCGACCAAGTTTTAAATAATGCATTTTCTAATGGCATTGATAAAATAATAATGCCAGCTATCGAGCCAAAAACATTCGATAAAGTGTTGAATACATCGCTACTCGATTCAAGATTATACTGTTCGATGGGAGTTCATCCCCATAATGTAGCGGAACTGAACGATGATGTACTGATGAAGATTGAAGAAAATTGTAAAAATCCTAAAGTAATAGCAATAGGCGAAATTGGGTTGGACTATTATTATGATTTTAATCCTCCAGAAATTCAAAAAAAAGCGTTTATAGAGCAAGTTAGATTAGCAAAAAAATTAAATTTACCTATTATCGTTCATAATCGTGAATCAGATGACGATATATTGGAAATTTTAGAGAAAGAACAAGACGGAGACCTTCGAGGAGTCCTACACTGCTTTTCAGGTGATATCGAAATGATGAAAAAATCAATAGAACTTGGATTTCATATTTCTTTCACTGGCAATATTACATTTAAGAAAGCCGAAGCATTGAGAGAAGTTGTTCGAGAAGCAACATTGGAAAGAATATTGCTCGAGACCGATTCCCCTTGGATGGCACCAGTTCCGTTAAGGGGCACAAGAAATGAACCAAAAAATCTTAATCTGATTGCTGCAAAAATTGCAGAAATAAAATCAATCACAATTAATGAGGTAATAACAATGACTACAAAATCAGCGATGCAACTATTTAAATTATCTTTATTATGCACATTGATGCTTTGTAGTACAGTAGCTTTTTCTCAAAATAAAACAGAAGAAGTCGACAATTCAAATCCATATCCCAAATATGTTGGTTTCGGTTTTACTGTAGGTACTAATACAGTTGTAAATACATATAAACCAGAGGGTAATGATGTTTCTGACGAAGGATTGTTTGCTTATGGCGGTAGTATGACTGGTTACCCACTTGATTTTATTTTTCTCCAAGCTACTTATTTACAATGGAAGAACGACAAACCATTTAAAAACACTAAGAAATTTGATACGACAAAAGTTTTTCTAGATCCTGAAAATTCTTCTCAATTGGAATTTGCAATTGGAGTAATTCCAAATCCCCATAGTAAAGTCAATTTCTTTTTGCTAACAGGTTATTCAACTTCAAAACGCAACTATACTCAAATAGATTGGGTAACAGATCCTAAAGGCATTAAATTATATTTATCAGAAACTAAAGATGCAATAATTGGCGGATTAGGATTTATTGCGAATATTCCAGTTAGCAGTGTTGGCGTATTTACTTTATCTGCAGAATGGAGATTGAATTTTTTGTTGAATAGTACTGTTCTTGATGTAGATCCTCGCAAGGAGCTAACGTCACCTGAATATCGAAAGAAGACTGAATATACAACTTTTTATTCAATTCCACGGGTAACTATTTCATGGTTCCCACCATTTGGCGAATGGTTCTAATATAAACAATGAGAATATTTATTTAGTTTGCCACAGTTGCCACCAAGGGATGTGAGGTCCTAAGTGGTGCTCTTGATGATAGCCAAAAAAATAACATGTTAGAAAAGCTAAAAGATGATTTTTGGGTAATGTTCTTGATCTGTGTATTCCCATTTCGTCAGTATGTGGTTTGCGATGGGGTAGATAAGTGCCAAAAAAGAACAATTGAATTGTGCCCAATAAAGCAGGTATTATCCAATAAAACCAAAGATTGATTTCTGGTACATTGCCGAAAATTTTTAGTAAATTGTAGGATACGCCCATTACTAAGAATTGAGGTATGGTTGCATAACGATAAAAAAATACAGTCCACCAAACAAAGAAATTCTGTGATTTTTCGTAAAAGTCTGGATCTTGATCGGTTGCAGAATGTTTGTGATGTAAATGATGATTTTTAATCAGTCTATTGTAAGACATTCCAGCAAATAAAAATGTTGATACTCTACCGATTAAATCATTTAGAAACTTATTTCGTGCAACTGTTCTATGCATTGCGTCATGTGCAGTAATGAATAACCCGGTATATAAGAATGCCTGAATCAATATATGCAAGTATGTTCCCGTGTTCAAAAAATTAACTTCCCGATGAAATAATAAAAAGTATAGGTGAGCCAACCAGATAAAAATAATCAATAATGCAATTAGAACTCCTTTCATACTACTTTACCGCCCTCATAAAAATGTTTAAAAATTGGAAAAAGAATAATTGACTAAAGAAATAATATAATAAAAAATTGCCCTTTAAATTCAAATTAAACCTTTTGATAATAAACGCAAAAAGGGAACTTATTAAAAACCAAGCTAAATAGTTCTCTAATGGAATTTCGCGAATCGTAAAACCGAATTCATCTAACCAGTACCAGTAACCAAGTCTAATAGCAACAGGTTCGAGAACGTAGTCGAAAGCAACAGCAATAAGACCTGAAACGGGAATTTGCAAGATATCATTGTGAATGATTTTGGAGGAAAGAGCAGTTGCCGACAATATTACCATAACCCAATTAAAACCAATAATTAGGGGAACATTGAAAATTTCAATAATGTTGTAGCTAAGGACGTCGCCATATGCATATCTACCGAATATTGCTCCAGTTTTTTCACCAATTATTTCTATAATTAAAGTTACTACAAAAATGACAGATAAAATAAATATAGATTTCTTTTTAGTTAATTCATTTTGATTTTGGATAAAAACGAATAAAATCAATGAATTAACAATAAATAATGTTATTGGAGTTAGAGTTTTCATCAAATCGAGTAAAAACACATGACCCAACACTCCGACTGAAAAAATTATCACTAAAAAGTAGTTTGTGAGATTGTTCAAATGGGTCTGCCTTTCCATACATTTTTTCCTAATTTTGTTTTGTAAACTGATAAAATCCCGATAAACAAAAATACTATAAATTGAGGAATATGAAGAATTATGTTTGTAAATATATCTTGCTTGGATAGATAAGACAATATTATTCTATTAAAAATAATAAGTAGTACTGGTAGAAGGAAATAAATGCTCATAAAAATCAAAAGAAATGGAAGGATGTTTACAAGTGATATAGAAAATACAAAAAAGATAAAAATTAACCAGGGAATATTAAATCCTTTATAAAAGTTTTTTGAAAAACCGTAAATACTGGACACAAATCCACTATACATATTGCACTTAACTAATTCGCTGCCAAGCAATGTTGCAATTTTGAAACCATTTTTCTTTACATTTTTTGCTAATTCCATATCCTCCACAGGATTACTTTTCACTGCTTCGTGGCCTCCTATTTGCCTATATATCTCTTTTGAAAACATAAAAAGCTGTCCATTTGCGGCAATAAATGAATTAAATTTAGATTTTCTTATCAGAAATAAAGGTAACAACGATAATAATATCCAATTCATTAAAGGTACTACAAGCTTTTCGCCAAAGGATTTCATAATTTGAGTTGGGAATACGCTTAAAGCATCAAGGCGATATTTATAAAAATATGATAATAATGAAGATATGGCACTTGATTTTAGAAAAACGTCGGAATCAACAAACATATATAAATCACCTTTGGCGAAATTTGATAGCTGATGACATGCCCAATTCTTACCTAACCATCCATCTGGCAGAGGTTTTCCTTTTATTGTAACTATGTTATTGTATTTAATAGAGTAATCATGGATTACTTGATACGTATTGTCTGTTGAATAATCATCCAAAACTAATATTTCGATATTCTGATAGTCTTGTAACAACAACGAGTTAAGTAAATTAGGTATGTTTTTTTCTTCATTTCTTACAGGTATTAGAACGCTTACAAAGGGTTTGTTGTTTGATAAGTTAATAGGCTTAAGAGATTGATTTAACAATAAATTAATTAATGAAACAAAAAATGTAGTTAAAATAACAATAAGAATAAATATAAAGGAAATTTGAAGAAATAAATCAGTCATGCTCTGAAATGAATAAGTTTCTTTTTTTATTGATATTTATGTTGCTTTGTCTAAAGTCATTGTATTTTTGTTTAAAATCTTCGATAAACAATTGATAATTATTCTTGATAGTTTCTATTTGTACTCCAGGATATACTTTACAGATTAAATCTGGTAGTTTTTGATCGAAGTACTGAATTTTAAAAAAAGGGTAGAATATATTAACTTCAGAAATAATATGCTTTAAAAGATAGCCTAAACCATCCTTAATTCTTATATCTTCGTCATAATATTGTATTTCTCCTTGTGGATAAAATACAACAGAATTATTAGGTGAATTTAGTAAATAACTTATATAATTGGATAGTTTTACAATACTTTTTGGATTGGAAGGGTTAAAACCTGTAGCACCTAACAACCGAAAAAACCAATATTTTTCTAATTGCTCCCCGAGCATAATAATGTGGAATTTCTTGTTAACTTCTGCATTACGAATTAGAAAATCGATGAAAAATCCATCCCACCAAGAAAAATGATTTGGAAGAAATATAACTGATTTATTCTCAATAATTTGCAATTCATCATTTAACAAAATGAATCTATTGAAAGACTTTTTGAGTAATTTATATTCATAGGCATTAAAGATAAATCTTGCCAAATTATTGTGTTTTGCTTCAATCATTCATTTCCTCAAACATTTTACTTACTATCATTGCAGAAGATAAGACCAATGGTATTCCTCCACCAGGATGGACACTTCCACCAACAAAAAACAAGTTTGGATGAGTCTTACTTCGATTTTTTTGTCTTAAAAATGCGGCACTCTTTGTGTTGGATGAAATACCATAAATACTTCCATAGCTGCTTAGAGTGTTTTTTTCGATTGCTTCGGGAGTTAATGTGCTCTCGAAAATAATATTATCCTTGATATTAATGCCAGTTAAATCCTTAATTTTATTTATTATTATGGGACGATATTTTTCAATAATTTTATCCCAGTCCTGACCCAAATTTTCGGGAGTGTTAATCATTACAAACCAATTTTCGTATCCGTTTGGTGCATCCGTTGGATTGAATTTACTTGAAATATAAATGTAAATTGTAGGATCGTCGGGTAGTTGTTTTTTATCAAATATTTGAGCAAATTCTTCAAAATAATTTTCACAAAACAATATGTTGTGTGTTTCCATTTGAGGATAGTTACCATTCACTCCCCAATAAAACACAAGTGCAGAACTTGAAGTTTGATTTTTGCTGTTTCGTTTTGATTCGGAGGAACTTGAATCTTGCAATAGATTTGTAAATATATGATTTACATCAGAGTTAGAAATTATATAGTCAAATTCATATTTTTGCTCGTTGGCAAACAAAAAGGATGGGCCATTGGGACTTAAACCAATTCTAGTAACTTCACTGTTTTTTAGTATTTGGATTTTATTATGATTACATAAATTTTCTAATACATTAATTAGAGAATACATTCCTTCTGAAAAATAATATCCACCTAAATAATACTCAACATAAGGAATAATATTTAAAGTTGCAGGAGCTTTGTATGGATTTGAACCATTGTAAGTGGCATATCTATCGAATATTTGTAAAATTTTCTTATCAGAAAAGAAAGAAGAATTTGCTTGATGTATAGTTCGAAATGGATCTATATCTCTAATGTTAAATAATGTATTTAATCCCTTCTTATTAAATAACTTAGAAATAGAAGTAAAATCATTGAAAATAAATAAATCCGAAGTTAAATCATATATCCTTTTAGAATATTCAAAGTAATTTCTGATACTTTTTTCATTTTCGGTAGTTTTTCTCTCAATTTCATCAACAAAATTATCTATATTCGAATAAGCATTGATACTTATGCCATCAGGATAAAAATACTTTGTTATGATTTCCAATTTATCTATTTGAATATAATCCTTTATATTCAAATCAAGTAATTCAAATAATTCCTTAAGAACAAAAGGCATTGTAACTAAACTCGCACCCATATCAAAACGAAAACCTTTGCCCAAAAGATTGTTTATTTTGCCGCCAACTTCCTCGTTCTTTTCAAAAATTGTTACGTCGTACCCTTGCTTATTCAATAATAAGGAAACAGCCAAACCACCGAGTCCGGCACCTATTACAGCTACTTTTTTACTCATTGTTTAAAAATTTCTTTTTTCCTATGTCATAAAAGATAAGCCACATAGTAATCATTGTAAAGGAATACCCCAAGTCCTCTATTGGTATTGTAAGTAATCTTATTCCAAAATTTTCAGTGTCGTTGTATGTTACAACAGGAATTGAAGTTAGCAAATAATTCACAACCAGAAACGGTATGTAGGATATAATTACTGTAAGCCAAAAATTCTGTGTGTAAGCAGCTGATTTATCGAATAAGTACATTAAGTAAAATGATAAAGAAATGAACAAGAATAGGATGAAAGTATAGCTCTGATTAAAAACAAAAAAACTCAAAACAAAAAATATGGCAGAAAAAATTAGAAATGTTGATTTACGAGTTGAAAAAATGTAATTTTCAAAATACGCATTCAAGGATTCATAAATAAATATTAAGCTGTATGGGACTGTGATAAAGAAAAGTATTTCTTCCAGTGGTAAACCGGATAGTTCGAATCCTATTGTATATTTGGGATTGAACGCCCAATCTCCTCTGTAGGTTGCAAATATATCCCAAAATATAAAAAGAGTGCTTACAATAGCAATTGAAAAAGCATAAGCCTTGTATTTTTTGTAGAATTGAACTTTATTTTCGAAACTAAGCAAAAACGGTACAATAATTATAAAAACATTTATAAGTAAATATGTCATCATTTTATATAAATATCGGTAAGTTGTTGAATATTGTCTTTATCAATTCTTTTAGAATTAATCATAAATTCTGCAATTCCTTTTTGGAATTTAAAATCCAATGTAGTAAAATCTTTGTTTTTAAGTACTTCGGTGATTTTTCTTGCATCTTCAGTTTTCTCGTTATTATAGCCAAGAAAATCGGGGATATAGTGTAGAACTGAAAACCTGAGAAAGCGTATTTCTAAATTATTTCCATCCTTATTGATTGCTTCTTCCATTATTTCTAGTCCCTTTTGCAACTCTTTCAACTTTGTGTAAGGATTAATTGAATGCTTTGCAATTAATGTTCTATAAACTCCCCAGTAAGCAATACCTAATGGATTGTTCATCTTCGTATTATAGTCCCCGAAAGTGCTCGATAATTTATTTTTAAATTTTTGCATATTTTCTTCATCTTCGACAGATGAGTAGAAAAGCAATCGCAATTCTTCTAGGGCTTTACCGCTATTCGAAAATGATTTAATAGATATTAATTGCAATAGAATTAATATGGTTACTATAAATCTCATAATAATCTCAGAACTTTAACTTGTAAATATGAACTAAATAAAATAAGCAACTTAATTAGGTTGGGTACTCTTATGCGTTGATGTTTTAATACTTCTATATCAGTATTTACAATTCTCTTAAACAGAGCCTTGTAGTATCTATAAGCAGAATAAACTCCTAATTTTACGTTATTGTTCAAACCTTTGATACCAATTAAAGCTTGAGTAAATTCTTTTTCAACTTCTTCTTCCAATTTTCTTTTGTTTTCATTTGTTAATTCATTTTCGTCGTCGATGTTTGGAAAATATAATCTGCCCCTTTCCTCAAAATCACTTTTTATATCACGCAGGAAATTAACTTTCTGGAAAGCAGACCCTAAAGCTTTTGCATAAGGTTCCAACTTATCATATTGTTCTTGATCTCCATCAACGAAAACTTTCAAGCACATTAATCCAACAGCTTCTGCAGAACCAAATATGTATTGGTCATATCTTTCTCTGTCGTGGGCAGAGTAATATAAATCCATTTGTATACTATTTAGAAATGCATCGATATGCACTTTGCAAATGTTATATTGATTTACTACTTGCTGAAATGAATGCAGTATGGGATTAGTCGATATTCCTTCCTCAATAGCCACATAAGTATGGTTACGAAAATCAGTAAGTAATTTTTCCTTGTTGAAATTTTTGAATGTATCAACAATCTCGTCAGCTACACGAACAAATCCGTAAATTCCATAAATAGCATCCTGATACTTTTTACTCAGCACGCTAACACCCATACTAAATGATGTACTGTATCTGTTTGTTATTATTTTACTTAATTCAAACGAAACTGATGTGTAGAGGTGTTCGGAAGTATCAATCATATTTTTCCTTCTTTAATTACTCTGTCAAAAACAAGTTTTGAACTAATAACAACCATTGGTAATCCAGTTCCAGGTGTTGTGGAAGCACCGACATAGTACAAATTATCGAATTCTTCATCTTTGTTTTTCGGACGAAGAGCTCCAACTTGCAAAATATCGTGAGCTAAACCCAAACCCGAACCTTTGTATAAATTGAATTTGTCCTGCCACTCTATTGGAGTGAATATCTCACGAACAACCGTGTTTTGTTTTAAATCGAAACCAACCCGATTTGATAAATCGCTTATAATATTGTCAGCAATTTCATTTCTGTCATCCCAATTTGGCTTGTATCTAAGATCGGGTACGGGGCATAAAATGAATAAGTTCTCATGACCTTGAGGAGCTGCATCCTGAACATATTTTGATAGGACATTAACGTAGTAGTAAGGTTTTTGAGGAATTAGCGATGATGTAAAAATTTTATCAGCATAACCTTTAAAGTTACTTCCTAAAAAGTAATTGTGGTAATCCAATTTTTCGACCTTTCCTTTTACTCCAAGGTAGATAGTAAAGGGTGCTAAAGTCCAGTGGTATTTATTTAATTTTCGTTCATCGAATTTACTTCTTTTCATCACTTTTCCTCGGAACCAAGGTGATTCGGAATTGACAATAAAAATATCAGAATCCCATTTATCTCCATTTTGGTCGAAAAACCTAAGTTTACCACCATTGTTTTCATATTCAACAATTTCGGTATTGTAATGAAAACTTACACCCATTTGTTCTAATATTTTGACTAATTCAACTACAACTTGATACATTCCACCTTCAACAGCCCAATAACCATTGTATTTCATTTCGGTGTAATTCAACAAAGAATAAATTGCTGGGGTTTGAAATGGTGTTGATCCCAAAAAGAAGGCAACCAACGAAAGAATAATCTTCACTTTTTCATCCGAAAAGTTTTTATCTACTTCTTGCCACATTGTGCGGAAAAGATAAGGAAGATGACGTTTTGGCACTTTAGCCATTTGCCAGACATATTCCATTAGAGAATCGAAATTCGATTTAATAACAGGTTCTTCGGTATCGTGGAAAAAAGACCCCGCTCTAAGCAAAAACTTTTCTAGTTTCTTTGGTAAATCTTTTTCTTCGGGAAATTCTTCCTGAAGTTTGAATAAATTCTTGAAAATTTTATAGGGTTTTGTATTGTTTTCAAAAAAAACAGTGTAAAGGGGTTCTAATTCAATTAATTTTAGTGGATTACTAATATTAGTGGATTTGAACAATTCATCTAGTTCATAAGTCATCGACATGAATGATGGACCGGTATCGAAAGTGAAATCACCAACTTTCAACTGATTTAATCTGCCACCAGCAGTGGAGTTTTTTTCGATAATATCAACTTTACAGCCAATTGAAGCAAATCGTAAGGCTGCAGAAAGTCCTCCAAGTCCAGCACCGATAATTGTTATTTTTTTTGACATATTTTTCTTTTATTTATATGACGTTCTTTGAATATTTTTATTAAAAGTATTCCGAAAAATAAATTTTTTCTTTATATTTGTACTTTGTATTTTTTTAAAACATAAAGGAGTATAATGAAAAGATTAACTACACTCTTTGTCGCAATCATTTTGGTTGCCATTTTTGCATCCTCTTCAACTTTTGCACAGACAAAAGGAATGAAGTACAATCAATCAATCTCAGCTAATCCATTAGGGTTAATTTTCGGTGTATTCAATGCAACTTACGAACAACAGATAGCTCCCAAAAACTCATTTACCATCAATGGTTCTTATTTTACCTACAGTGATTGGACAGCTGGTTCGATTGGAGGTTCCTATCGTTTTTATTTACTTCAGGAAGACGTTCGTGCTATCCAAGGTTTTAGCTTTGGTCCAATGGCACAAATTGCCTTCTGGTCTTGGGGTGGACCTGGTTCCTATTCTTATGATGGTGGTACAGTATTCTATATTGGTGCTGAAGCAGCATACAAATGGGTATTTTCCGGCGGATTTGTTGTTGAACCATCAATAGCATTGAGATTCGGAGTTAATCAGTTAGAAGGCTTAGGTGGATTTAGTAGCTATGGTATTGGAGTTAACTTAGGTTATGCTTGGTAATTAGATAATTCTGGCTTTTTATTCTAAAAGGGGTGATTGTTATCAATTACCCCTTTTCGATTTTAACTAATTCTTTGTTAATTTAGTCGATTGTTAGAAATAATATTTTTCATAGTTTAGTTTTTGCTAAAATATATGTTAAGACTTCTATCTGAATATATTCTTAATAAGTTAGTAAATATTTAGTTTTTTTTTTTACGATTTAATAGCAAAAATATTTTCATAATCGTTGAAAAATTCATTTTTTTTGATAATTTGCATATATTCAATTTTCAAAAGTTAAAATTTCGATATGTATCTAACAAATCTTGGAGTTGTTCTTATATTCTTCATAATAGGAGCATTGTTCGTCGCTGGGGGACTTTTTGCTGCAGCACTGGTTCGACCCAAAAATCCCACAGAGGAAAAACTGATGACCTACGAAAGTGGTGAAGTCCCTATCGGATCTCCTTGGATTCAATTTAACAATCGTTTTTACATTATAGGATTAGCCTACTTAATTTTCGATGTGGAATTAGCATTGTTGTTTCCTTGGGTTATTGTTTATAAGGATTTGGGATGGCCAGCGTTTTGGGCGATGGTGATTTTCTTGGTTATCTTGATTCTTGGCTTAGTTTATGACTGGGCTAAAGGTTATTTGGAATGGGATAAACCAGAACCCGTAATTCCCAATTTAGATGAATTGATTATCAAACGTGAAAAGAAAGATTAAGGTGCTAAAATGGGATTATTAGATAGATTAGATAAACCTTTCGAAATAGCTGGACCTGATATTGTTTTAGGCACTATCGAGGACTTGCTAAATTGGGGAAGAGCTAAAAGCGACTGGTATATGTCCTTTGGTTTAGCTTGTTGCGCAATAGAGTTTATGGCAGTTAATGCTGCCCACTTCGATTTGATGCGTTTTGGTGCTATTCCGCGTCCCTCTCCTCGTCAGTCCGATTTTATAATCATTTCTGGAACAGTTACTCTAAAAATGGCTGAAAGAATTAAAAGGTTATACGAGCAAATGGCTGAACCCAAGTACGTTATGTCAATGGGTTCTTGTGCGAACTCAGGTGGTCCATATTGGGAACACGGCTATCACGTTCTAAAAGGAGTTGATAGGATTATCCCAGTAGATGTTTATGTTCCTGGTTGTCCACCTCGTCCAGAAGCTTTTTTGGAAGGGATGGTTCGTTTACAGGAAAAAATTAGTAAACAAGCAATTTTCCGCAAAAGAAAGGATTTATCGAAAGAAGATTTAAAAGCAATTGAAGACCGAAAAAACGCAATGGACGAACATTTTGCCAAATATCAAGAATTACACAACGAAATTAAAGGACATTGAGGTTAACATGACAGTTGAACAAATTCACGAGAGATTGAAATACGAATTTAGTGATATTATTCTATCATTGAATTTGGAAACTAATTTTGAACCTTCAATTAATGTTCTTCCAACGAATATAATAGAGGTTATGCTGTTTCTTCGAGATGAAGATGATTTAAAATTTGATTATCTTGCTTGTCTTTCAGGAATGGATAACAAAGAAACTCTAGGTGTAGTTTATCATCTTTATTCAACTGACCGAAAACACCGAATAACGATAAAAGTCGATGTCCAAAAGGATAATCCAATAGTACCTTCCATATCTAAAGTATGGCGAACTGCCGATTGGCATGAAAGAGAAGCTTATGATATGTTTGGGGTAATTTTTGAAGGTCACGAAAACTTAATTAGAATTCTCAGTCCTTACGATTGGGAAGGTTATCCATTGAGAAAAGATTACAAACAACCAGAAGAATATCACGGTCTTAGAGTTCCGTATTAAAAAATATTGGTGAAAAAGTGATAGAAAAAAGAGAAATAGAAATCGATTATGGGCAGGTTCATACCGAACGTATGAGATTGAACGTGGGTCCTCAGCACCCATCAACTCACGGCGTGTTGCGTTTGGAAGTAGAGCTTGAAGGCGAAATCGTAACAGATGTAATACCACATATTGGATATTTGCATAGATGTTTCGAAAAATATTGCGAAAATTGTACCTACATTCAAGTTGTTCCCTATATCGACAGATTAGATTATATTGCTTCGATGAGTAATGAAATACCTTATGCGCTTGGAATAGAAAAGATGCTTAATATTCAGGTATCTGAAAGAATTCAAGCAATAAGGACAGTACTTGCCGAGTTAAACAGAATAGCATCCCACCAAATAGCTGTTGCAACTTTTGGAATGGATGCAGGCGCATTTACTCCATTCTTATATTTATTCCGTGACCGCGAAATGATTATTGATGTCTTCGAACGATTATCAGGTGGAAGATTACTTTATAACTACATCCGCCCTGGTGGTTTGATGAAAGACATTTACCCAACTTTTGTGTCGGATGCTTTAGCAATCGTTAAGCAAGTTCGAGAAACAAATCAAGAAGTTCAACACTTGCTAATAGATAATAAAATATTCATCGAAAGAAGTATAAATGTAGGAATTATGCCTCCTGATGTTGCTATTAATTTTGCTTGTAGTGGTCCAACTTTACGTGGTTCAGGAGTGAATTACGACCTTAGAAGAGACGAACCTTATATGCTTTATGATAAATTCAACTTTGAAGTATGCGTAGGCAAAGGGCTGATGGGGACATTAGGTGATAGTTATGACCGAAACATAGTTAGAATGTGGGAAATGGAAGAAAGTTGTAAAATTATCGAACAAGCAGTAAAACTGATACCCGATGCTTCCGAAGACGTTAGAGCCACAATACCTAAGAAAATTACACCTAAAGGAGAGATCTATACAAAAGCAGAAAATCCAAAGGGAGAATTGGGATTTTATATAGTTGGTGATGGAAAAAACAAACCTGTTAGGATAAAAGGACGCTCACCAAGTTTCGTGAATCTGAGTGTTTTGCCATATATTTCCAAAGGTTATATGATTGCAGACTTAATTATAATCTTGGGCAGTATCGATATTGTACTTGGTGAAATCGACAGGTAAATTATTAATTAAATACTAAAAAGAAAGAAAATGGAACACAATTTTATATTCGACTTAGTAGGAAACAACATCTGGGCTTATTTAATTACAGCTACAATTCCGCTTGTATTCGTAACATTATATGCATTGGTTGCAATACTTGGAGAACTGAAAATTGCTTCATGGGTTCAAGACAGATTAGGTCCAATGAGAACAGGATGGAAAGGGGTTCTTCAACCATTGGCAGAAGTAGTTAAACTTTTGCAAAAGGAAGATATTACTCCGAAAAACGTAAATAAACCACTTTTTAATGTTTCCCCGTTTGTTATGTTCACAGGTTCTTTTGCGGCATTTGCAGTAATTCCATACAGTTCCAAGTTTATACCAGCTGATATTAATGTTGGTCTGTTTTATGTTTTTGCAGTTAGCTCTTTCGCCGTGATTGGGATTTTAATGGGAGGATGGTCGTCCAACAACAAATATTCGATGCTTGGTGGAATTCGGGCTGCTGCGCAAATGATAAGTTACGAAATCCCCATGGCACTTTCGATATTAGCAATTTCAGCGATGGCCAATAGTTTAAGTATAACCGAGATCATCAAGACTCAAGATGGAGGAATTTGGAATTGGTTTATCTTTGCAGGTCCTGGCCCAATTTGGAAAATTGCTTTCTTTCCTTTTATTATAGTACTGTTTCTAGTTTATTTTATAGGTTCTTTAGCTGAAACAAACAGAACTCCCTTCGATATACCAGAAGGAGAGAGTGAAATTGTTGGTGGTTACCACACAGAATATAGCGGAATGAAGTTTGCAATGTTCTTCTTTGCAGAATATGCTAATATGTATGTTGTATCAGCATTGGTAACAATTATGTTCCTAGGTGGATGGAATTCACCTTTCGGAGACTTCCTCAATGGACCAATCTGGCAATTTTTCTGGTTTGTGTCTAAAGCAATGTTTTTTGTATTCATACAAATATGGTTAAGATGGACTCTACCAAGAGTGAGAGTAGACCAGCTTATGTATATTACATGGAAAGTTATGTTGCCATTTGCATTTATAGCTTTTTTGGGAATTGCACTTTGGGCAATGTTAAATCCAATAATAATTAAGTAAAGGTTAATATATGTTTCGTAATTATATATCAAATATTTGGGCTGGGATAGGAACAGCATTAGTAGGTATGAAAATTACTTGGAGCCATTTATTGACAAAAAAGGTTACAAGACAATATCCTGATAATTTCCATCCTGTAAGAGATAAGCAAACTCCAGAATTTCTAAGAAATCGCTTATTTGTAGATATGGATCTTTGCATTGGCTGTATGATTTGTCAACGGAATTGTCCTGTGAATTGTATTTCTATTGAGACAATTAAATCAGTTAAAGATGATTCAGAAGCAGTAAAAGCAAATGGCGATAAAATCAATTTGTGGGTTAATAAATTTGATATTGATTTTGCAAAATGTATGTTTTGCAATCTGTGTACCGAAGAATGCCCAACTGATGCAATCTATATGACAACTGAATTTGAATACACAAGTTATGTTCGGGATCACCTTTACTACAGGTTTAGTGTAATGTCTCCGGAACAAATCGAAGCAAAGAAGAAACTACTTGAAGAAGAAAAAGCAAAGAAAGCTGCTGCAGCCGCCGCTGCCAAAGCAGCAGAAACAAAACAGGAAGATAAAAAAGAATAAGATTATGGATACATTATCAATAGTATTTTATTTGTTTGCGTTCATTGTCGTTGTTTCGGCAATGGGGGTAGTATTTTCACGAAAACTTATGTATAGCGCCTTTTCGCTACTATTTACATTCTTTGGTGTAGCAGGAATTTATGCATTGTTAAATGCAGATTTTCTTGCAGTACTTCAAATTATGATATATGTAGGTGGTATTTTGGTGCTCATTGTTTTTGGTGTGATGCTAACTTCAAGGGTTACCGACGTTGATATAATAACGGGTAGCACCGGAAGATCGCTATATATTACATCAGGAATATTTGCAACCTTCATGCTAGCTTTATTAATTTTTATGTACACAACTGTTAATTGGGGGACTTTACCAGTTACAGAATATAAGGACACTACATTGGACTTAATTGGTATGACCTTACTAACTAAGTATGTATTAACTTTTTTAATAGCTGCAATATTGCTTTTGATTGCATTTATCGGTGCGGCATTTATTGCCCGTAAAGGAAATTAGGAGGAATTAGAATGGAAATAGGTTTAACACACTTTTTAGTCCTGAGTGCAATTTTGTTTTCATTAGGAATTTTTGGCATTGCGACCCGCAAGAATGCAATTATGGTCCTGATGTCCTTGGAATTAATAATGAACTCTGCCAATATTAATTTTGTAGCATTTTCAAGATTTGGTAATTTCCAAATTGAAGGACTCGTTTTTGCACTATTTGTAATGATACTTGCAGCTGCAGAAGTTGCTATTGCTTTGGCGATTGTCTTGAACATCTACCAAAACTTCCGCCATGTAAATATAGATGAAATTAATGACCTTAAAGGATAGTTATTTTGAATAAAAGTAGAAAAAATAAATTATGACACCAGAGATATTACTAAATCTTTCGATAGCAATATTGATAATACCTCTGCTGAGTTTTATAATCCTGATATTTTTCGGAAAGAAACTTGGTAGACCAGCAGGATTTATTGGAACAACAATTTTGGGTATCGATTTAATACTATCGATCACAGTTGCATTTATGCGGTTAGTTTACTATCCAGATGCTACAATGCACCAATATCAGTTCGATTGGTTAAATGTAGGTACAAACACTATTGCACTAGGTGTAGGCTTGGACAACTTAGCTGCTATTATGTTAGTTGTTGTTACGCTTATCAGTTTCTTAGTGCATCTTTTTTCGTTAGTGTATATGCGCGAGGATAAGCGATTTCCACGATTTTATGCTTATTTGGGGTTGTTCACGTTTTCAATGTTAGGAATTGTAATTGCTAATAATTTCTTGAATATGTTTATTTTCTGGGAATTAGTAGGATTAAGTTCTTATTTGCTGATTGGTTTTTGGTACGAAAAGGATTCAGCAGCCAATGCATCGAAAAAAGCATTTATTGTCAATAGAATAGGGGACTTAGGTTTCTTATTTGGACTTATGACAATATATCTTACTTATGGTACATTCTTGTTCGATGAAGTATTCGGTAGTATCAATGCCGGTATCTTACCATTCGACAGTGGTGCCTGGATGACAGCTATTGGTATTTTTGTGTTTTTAGGAGCTGTTGGTAAATCTGCTCAATTCCCCTTGCATGTATGGTTACCTGATGCAATGGAAGGTCCCACACCTGTTAGTGCTTTAATCCATGCGGCGACAATGGTTGCTGCTGGTGTGTATTTAACGGCAAGAGTATTTCCGATGTTTACAGCAGATGCACTATTATTCATTGCTTATACTGGTGCTTTAACTGCATTTATCGCAGCAACTATTGCAATCACCCAATACGACTTTAAAAGAGTATTGGCCTATTCTACTGTTAGTCAGTTAGGTTATATGGTTATGGGACTTGGTGTAGGTGCATTTACAAGTGGTTTTATGCACTTAGTAACACATGCCTGGTTCAAAGCTTTGTTGTTCCTTGCTTCTGGTTCTGTTATTCATGCAATGCATCATGCAATGCATCATCATGATGAACATCACATGGATCCACAAGATATCCGCAATATGGGTGGATTGAGAAAAACTATGCCAATCACTTATATTACTTTCTTGTTTGCTACAATTGCAATTTCTGGAATTCCACTAACTTCTGGATTTTTAAGTAAAGATGGTATTTTGGCAGGTACATTAGCATTTGCTCAACTTTCTGGTCACTGGTTTATTCCAGTTGCTGGATTTGGTGCTGCATTAATGACTGCCTTTTATATGTTCAGATTGACAATATTATCGTTCCATGGCAAACCTAAGACACATATTGCAAGTCAAACTCGCGAAAACAATGGATATATAACATTTCCTTTAATTTTGTTAGGTATAATAACTTTATGGTTCTTCTATTCATTCAACCCATTAGATGCTGGTAAAGGTTGGTTCCATTCGGTAACTCAAACTCCTCAAATAGCAACTCCCCATAACCTGATGTTCGATTTTATGGTTCAAGAGAATGTAGATAAAGATGATTGCTGTGACGACAAAGCTACTTCTAAATCAATTGATGAGTGTTGCAAATCCAGTGATAAAACAAAAGTTGATGAATGTTGCAAGTCCAAAGGTAATACATCAACCGAAGAATGTTGTTCCGAAGAAGGATGCAAGTGTGTAAAACCATTTGAAGTAACACATTACCGGCATCATTCAGTCGATGGTCATCATGAAGCAGGTTCAAAACTTGAAGAATATATTCATCATGCTCACACACCAGCTATGATTTTATCACTATTGGTAGCAATGACAGGAATTTTACTTTCATTTATTTACTATCAATTTAGAATTTGGGATGTGGATTCAATAGTTAATTTGTACCCATGGCTATACAGAGGCTCATTTAATAAGTGGTTCTTCGACGAAATTTATCAAGCAACTGTAATTAATGGAACTGTAGGACTAGCAAAAATAGGAGCTTGGTTCGATTTGCATATTGTCGATGGGGTAGTGAACTTTATGGGTACTATCGGTCGAGGATTGGCAAAGATTACAAGTTGGTTTGATTTCAGAGGAGTAGATGGTGCTGTTAATCTTAGTGCTTGGATTTCTAAGAGATTGGGTGATATTTTCCGAAAACCACAAACAGGCATTATTCAGGCATATTTAGTATTAACAATTATTGGTTTAGTTGTATTAATATACATTTTTATTTAATTTATTGATAACAAAGAAGTTCGGAGGATAGATGTACACATTTCTTGGATTGGGACCCCTAACATGGATTACCTTCCTACCCATCTTAGGAATGATCATAATTTTACTCATTCCATCAGGTAACGATGATGTTGCCAAAGAAAGATCGCAGAATTTATTCCGTTTAATCACTGCAGGAATTACCTTTCTGCAACTAATTATTGCAATTCTGCTAATGACTGCATTCAATACAAAATTAGCGGGAGTAAATGACCCAAATACGATGCAGTTTGTTGAAAGGGCAAGTTGGATAAGTTTAACTGGTCTACCTATATTTGGTACATTAAAAATCGAGTATTTTATCGGAATAGACGGTTTGTCTGCTCCAATGATTTTACTTACTGCAATTGTTTCGTTTTTAGCAACATTTTCGTCGTGGCATATCAAAAAGGCAGCTAAAGGTTACTTTGTAATGTACTTGTTGCTGGTTACAGGTATGATGGGTGTTTTTGTTTCGCTTGATTTCTTCCTATTTTATGTATTTTGGGAGTTAATGTTACTTCCAATGTACTTCCTTATTGGAATATGGGGAGGACCAAATAAAGAATATGCAGCGATAAAATTCTTTCTTTATACTTTATTCGGTTCGGTATTTATGTTATTGGTAATGATTGCATTATATTTTGCAGTCGGAACCTTCAATATGTTCGATATGATGGACTTCTCAAAATACAGCACAAATTCCATATTGTATGGTATGGGTAATTCTTGGCGTTTGATAGCATTTGCAGCATTATTTGTTGGTTTTGCAATAAAAGTTCCATCAGTACCCTTTCACACTTGGTTACCAGATGCTCACGTTGAAGCACCAACGCCAATATCAGTGATTCTTGCAGGAGTTTTGTTGAAAATGGGTACTTATGGTATGCTCAGAATAGCATGGCCAATGTTCCCTGATGCGGTATATTACTTCCAAAGTTGGATAGCTGTTGTGGGTATGGTCTCTATTGTTTATGGAGCTTTATGTGCATTGGGCCAGCATAAATTCGGAAAACGAGACTTCAAGAAACTCATAGCATATTCATCTGTATCCCACATGGGTTATGTGATGCTTGGCATGGCTTCGATGACTTCCGAAGGAATGATTGGAGCTATCTTTCAAATGTTCAATCACGGAACAATCACAGCCATGCTCTTTATGATTGTAGGAGTTATTTATGATAGAGCTCACACTCGTGGTTTGGATGATTTTGGTGGATTAGCAAACAAAATGCCGATATATACTGGAATTATGACCATTGCATTCTTTGGTGCTATTGGCTTGCCAGGATTAAGTGGTTTTGTTTCGGAAGTGATGGTATTTTTAGGTTCGTTCCGTACTTATCCAGTTTATACAATGATATCAGCACTTGGAGTGGTATTAGGTGCCGCTTATATGCTTTGGGCACTACAGAGAGTATTCTTTGGTAAGTTACCTGAAAGATGGAATAAACCTTGGGATCCATCAGGTAAGTTATATAAAACAGACGACATTGCACCTGTTGAATTAGCTGCTCTTATTCCCTTGGCAATAGTTGTTATTTTCTTTGGAATTTACCCACAACCAATGATATCAATGATGCAAACTTCTGTTAATCATTTAATTGAAGTAGTTAAAATGACCGGTCAATTTACCGGATTATAGTATTATTAATTTAGTGAAATTTGTTATGGCAATAGAAAATCAATACACATATTTAGCAGAGAGCATCGGATATTTTAAACCCGAAATCATTTTAGTAGGTACATACATAACTGGTGTTCTTCTGGATTTGATTGTAAAGAAAAATCGTAACTTAGTCGGTTATATTTCAATCATAGGGATGATTATTGCCGGAGTGTTTTTAGCTTTTAATGTGGGTATCTCTCAAAAGATTTTTGATGATACGCTGGCGATAGACCCATTTTCGACTTTCTTTAAGTTTCTAACACTGGTTACGACAATTATTATTTCAATAATGTCATTTTCTTACAAAGAATTATATGCTCCTGGAAGAAAGACTGGCGAGTATTATTCTATGTTGGTGGGAATGACCTTTGGTATGTTTATACTCTCGTCTGCAATTAATCTGATAACAATTTACCTTTCCATTGAGATTCTGAGTCTAAGTTCATATGTACTTGCTGGATATACTAAAGAAAGCAGAAGAGCAAATGAAGCTTCTTTAAAGTATGTTATTTATGGATCACTTTCTTCTGGTATTATGATTTATGGAATGTCCTTGTTATTTGGAACTACAATGACATTAGACATTCATCAAATCAATGAATTTTTAGCAAAAGGTAATTTTGATTATTTTCCCATAGTTGTTTCTTCAATTATGATTTTAGTTGGATTTGGATACAAAATTTCTGCTGTTCCTTTTCATTATTGGACTCCTGATGTTTACGAAGGAGCGCCAATTACTATTACATCATTTTTATCAGTAGCCTCCAAGGCTGCTGGTTTTGCAGTATTTATACGCTTCTTCAATGATGTTTTCTATATTCCAACCGATGTTGCTGACACATGGGGCAAGTTTGCATTTTTTGACTGGACAGCACTTATTGCCTTATTATCAGTATTAACGATGACTGTTGGCAATTTTGTTGCTCTTTGGCAAGAGAATGTGAAAAGGTTGTTAGCCTATTCATCAATAGCCCATGCTGGTTATCTATTAATGGGCGTTGTTGTTTTAACTAATGTTGGAATAACAGCAATATTACTTTACTTTGTATTTTATCTCATAATGAACTTGGGAGCATTCTTTATTGCACAACTTGTGTCGAATGAAACACGCAGTGAAGATATGAAGGATTACGTTGGTTTGGGGTATCGTTCGCCGGTTCTTGCAGTTTTGATGACTGTTTTCTTGATTTCGTTAACCGGTTTGCCACCAACAGCTGGTTTTATCGGGAAACTATATATTTTCAGTGCTGTATTGGAACAAGGTTGGGTTTGGTTGGCAGTAGTTGGTGTTCTGAATAGTGTTGTTTCATTGTTTTTCTATGTCAAAATTATAATGAATATGTTTTTACGCCAAAATCCAGAAACAGTTAATCTGAAATTTACTCCATCAGGTTTTAATTTATCAATTGCATACATTTTGGCAATTTTAACAATTGTATTTGGATTATATTTCACTCCTATATTAGATTTTGCAGCAAAATCAGTTACAATGATAAGATAGGAAAAAAAACGAAAAAAAATGGCTGAATTTATTTATTCAGCCATTTTTTTTGTGTATTATCTTTGTGATTAGAAAAAGTGAACAAACAGACCATCTCGTAACTTTGGTTCAAACCAAGTTGATTTTGGAGGCATTATCTGACCAGCATCAGCAATATTTATTAATTCATTAATAGAAGTGGGATAAAGAGCAAAGGCTAATTTCATTTCACCTGAATTCACTCTTTTCTCAAGTTCTGTTAAACCACGAATACCGCCAACAAAATCAATTCTCTTATCAGTTCTTGGGTCGTGTATTCCTAATATTTCTGATAGAACATATTTTTGTAGTATCGAAACGTCCAAACTTTCGATAGGATCGGGGTTGCTAAGTAATTCAGAGTTGGTTTTTAAAACATACCATTTTCCTTCAAGGTACATTCCATATTGTCCCTTTTGTTCAGGTTTAAAGCGACAACAAGTTTCAACTACTTTAAAATGGTTGCTTAATTTTGTTAAAAATTCTTCTGAAGTTAATCCATTTAAATCTTTAACGACTCTATTGTAATCCAATATCTTTAGATGAGATGCGGGAAAAGCAACCGATAGGAAAAAGTTGTATTCCTCGTCCCCTTGATGATTTGGATTTTGCTCACGTCGTTCACGTCCAACAATTGCAGCAGCTGCCGAACGGTGATGACCGTCAGCAACATATAGATTATTCATTGAATTGAATGTCTGTTGAATTGCTTCAATCTCGATAGAATCGTTAATCAACCATATTTGATGGCGAATATTATCAGAAGTTGTAATATCTGTATCGGGAGTTGTTATAGAATATTTGTCAATAATTTGTTGTAAATTGGCATTGTCGTGGAATGTTAAAAAAATTGGTCCAGAATGGGAATTAGTATATCTTACATGATTAGCTCTATCCTCTTCCTTGTCCTTACGTGTTTTTTCGTGTTTTTTAATTACATCATTCCAGTAATCCTCGACCGATGCCAGACCAACAAAGCCAAACTGGATCCTTTCATCCATCGTTTGGGCGTAAAGATAGTAAGAAGCTTGATAGTCTTCGATTAATATTTGATTGTTTACTAATTTATTTAAATTTTCTTTTGCTTTAAGATAAACTTGTTCATCGTATAGATTAATATCTTCGGGTAAATCAATTTCAGGTTTACCAATATGCAAGAAAGATAGGTCATTTCCTGCAGCTTCGATTCTAGCTTCTTGCGAATTTAAAACATCATAAGGTTTGGAAGCTACTTTTTCGGCTAATTCAGGTTTAGGACGAAATGCTTTGAAAGGTTTGAAGATAGCCATTATTCACCTACTTTTTTAATGTTTCAACTATTTTTTCGGCAATTTCGATACCCACTCTTGTTTGTGCTTCTGGCGTCGATCCACCAATATGGGGGGATAACGATACATTAGGATGATTCATTAATTCTTTTTGTGCTTCAGTTGGAGGTTCATTTTCGAAAACATCTAATCCAGCAAATTTAACTTTTTTGGAATTCAAAGCATCTAATAAATCTTTTTCGGAAACAACACCGCCACGAGCTGCATTAATAATTACAACTCCGTCTTTCATTTTAGCAAATTCTGGAGCACCGATTGCGGGCCCTTCTCCTTTTATTTTGGGCATGTGCAAGGAAATAATATCAGAATTAGCAAGCAATTCATCTTTCGATACTAGTTTAAGACTTAACTCTGTTGAGGTTATGTATGGATCGTGGGCAATAACATTCGTGCACAACCCAATTGTTCTTTTTGCAAATTCGCGACCAATATTACCCAAACCTAATACCCCAACTGTTTTGCCAGTTAATTCGAAGCCTTCAGAATACTCTTTCTTTGGCCACTTGCCTTGTTGCATTTCGTAAGTACTTCGATATACAAATCGAGAAAGCGAGAATAGGTGAGCCAACGCCATTTCTGCAACTGAAATGGAAGATGCTCCTGGAGTATTCAATACAGGAATGCCCTTTTCTTTTGCATAAGCAGTATCGATATTGTCGAGACCGACACCACCACGAGCGATTGCTTTAAGATTAACACCAGCATCGATTACATCTTTTGTAACTTTTGTTGCTGAACGAACTAAAATGGCATCATAATTTGGTATAACTTGTAAAAGTTCTTCTGGAGTGAATTTCTGGTTTGTAACTTCAAATCCAGCATTAGCAAGAATATCGATTCCTTCCTTGCTCATTCCGTCAGTTATCAATATTTTCATATATCCCTCAAATTTAAAATGGGTTAGAAATTTAAATACAAAATTATCAAAAAATAATTGATATTAAATAATTTTAGTATAGTTTTATGTATTAATTTTAATTTTTTTTCCTAATTTTGAATTATTATTATTTACAAATTTTCGAATTATTTCGGAGGAAAGAAAATGAACAGAGCATTTAATTTTAGTGCGGGTCCTGCTGTATTACCAATAGAAGTTTTGCAGGCAACTTCCCAAGCAGTTTTGGATTATAACGGTTTGGGCATGTCGATAATGGAAATGAGCCATCGCTCAAAAGAATACGAAGCCGTAATCAAAGAAGCACAAGCAGATGCTTTAAAGATAATGAATTTGTCTCCTGAGGAATATTATGTACTTTTCCTTGGTGGTGGTGCTAGCTTGCAGTTTTATATGATTCCTTTCAACTTTTTGAAAAGCAAAGCAAATTATATCAATACTGGCGTTTGGGCAACCAAAGCAATCAAAGAAGCTGAGAAAGTTGGGATAGTGAAGGTTATAGCAAGTTCGAAAGATACAAATTTCAACTATATTCCAACTAGTTTTACAGTAGAAGATGATGCAGATTATCTGCATATAACTACTAATAACACTATTTATGGGACTGAGTGGAAAAACGATCCACAAAATGTTAATATTCCGCTCATTGCTGATATGTCTTCAGATATGTTCGCTCTTCGTCGCGATTTTAGTAAATACGATTTGATTTATGCAGGAGCTCAGAAGAATATTGGTCCTGCTGGTGTAACAATGGCTGTTATCAAAAAATCATTTATCGAACAACGTCGCCAGTTAGATGCTTATCCATCAATGTTGGATTACAAATTACATATGGAAAATGACTCTATGTTCAACACTCCACCATGTTTACCTATTTATATTGTGGGTCAAACATTTAAATGGATTTTGAAAAATGGTTTAGAATCAATTGAAGAAAATAATATCAGAAAAGCTGGTATATTGTATGACTTTATGGATGCAAGCAATGGGTACTATAAACCAGCTGTAAAATCCAAGGAAGATCGTTCTATGATGAATGTTTGCTTTAATTTAGAGACTCCAGAATTGGAAGCAAAGTTTATTGCCGATGCAAAAGCTGCCCACAATATGACTAACTTGAAAGGACATAGAAGTGTCGGTGGAGTTCGAGCCTCAATTTATAATGCCTGTCCAATAGAATGGATTGAAACTTTAATCGAATTTATGGAAGAATTCCAAAAGAACAATTAATAATCATCTAAAAAAAAAGCCGACTTAACGAGTCGGCTTTTTTGTTTATGTTCCTTTGGGGTTTATTTTTCGTATTCGTAGTTTTTGCATTCCTTGGCTTCATCCCAAATGGTCATGCTTTTTGCTTTCATTTGGTCATAAATCATTCCATTTGCACCAAATTGTAGTGATTTAGCGTTATATCCAAGAATTCTAAGATAAGTACAAAGCGCTGCACTTGTTTGGCCAGTATAGCAATATACTACAATTTCTTTATTAGTTGGTAAAGTTTTTAGATCGGCATCGAACTTCATACTTGTTTTTGGAATATAATTCATAGCGCCTTTAATGTGTCCAGGATCTAAATATTGTGCTTCTGGCCAATAATTCGCAATATGATATTTTGTTAAATCGCCAAAAACAGTTGCACTAGTAATTCCATAGTTATATCCGTCTTTGAAAATTGCTTCTACTCTAGCTTCCAAAATTTCTTTACCTGTCTTTTTGCCGGTTGTTAAAGCAGGTAATTCACCTTTTGTAGGTTTAGCATTTGCTGTTGTTTCGAACTGAGATGCATATTGATTACCGTTTGCAATTATATCATTCCATCTTTTTGCAAAGTCTTTGTGCCATGAACATATACCCCATTTAAGAGAAAATACATTCTTATAGCCAAGAAGTCTAAGAGCAGTAACCGGTAATTGTGCTGATTGTCCAGTGTAACAATTGATTACGATTTTTTCATATTTTGTTACATCTAAAGCTTTGATATGTGCTAAAATATCTGAAATAGCAACATTTTTTGCACCTGGAATATGTCCTAATGCATAATCTGCTGCTGCCCTTACGTCTATTAAGTAAATTGCTTTGCCCGCAGTTAGGTCGGTTTTCAGGTCAGATGCTGAGATAATAGCTGGTAAATCAATAGCAACAAAATCTTTTCCATATGGTGCTTCAGCTGATTCAAGATACTTAATCAAGATTTCAGATTCTGAAAGAACAGGTTCTGTTGTGTTGTCATCCGAACAAGAGACAACGAATAGTAAAGCCAAAAAGATACTGAGAATTGAATAGTACTTTTTTAACATTTTAAAACTCCTTTTAAGTTTAACAAAAAATTTTTTAATTATTTTAACCAACTTGCTGGTAATGAATTATCTACTGTAATTTTCTTGGTTGCGTTTTTCTCCCAATCGAGTAAATCTTTTTCGAAGAGATACCATTGAGCATTGATAAGTTTATCTCCTTCCTTGCGGATGTGGCAGTTAGCATAGCACATTTGACCTTGGGAAACTTGTGTTCTTTCTGTCCACTTCAATAAATTGTGAGGAGTAGTAAAGTTATATGTTGGTAATGCATCAAAATTTGCATATTGAGGCACACCATATTCTGCAAAATTGTCTGGGGCACCCAATGTGCGGCGAACTGTTGTGAATTTCCAACCTTTCTTTATATCTGATAATGGATTCAATGCAATTTTGAAATCCATATATGCAGGAATTCTTGCACCTAAGCCATGTACGTGGCAACTTGCACAATTGTTGTATTTTTGAGAATGGCATACTTGACAATTAAACGAATTGTAGTGTATGGCATGATAATTATTTTTATTTTCTAATCCGGGATGGCAACTTTCACATTTTGGAAGTTTTGAGTATGCGTATCTTTGCTCTACTTTTTTACCGTCTCCGTGCATTTCGGCACCAGTATGACAACTAGTGCATACCATACCTTTTGTTTGATGTACATCAGCTTTTGTTCCAGTTCCAATTCCCAAAAATGCATGTCCACCACGTGATGAATGGCAGATTGTACAAGTTTTAACCATATCTGGAGTTTTAACAAAGTTATGACCGTTTGCTAAACCACCACCACCTGCTGAAGGTCTAATAATGTGACACTCGCCGCAGTTAGCGTGACAATTTGCACAATTCTTCTTATAGCCATTTTTATGATCTGCTGGCAATTTGTCGAAATCTTGAAAACCACTGAATCCACTACGAATTGCAACTTTCCTCATTTGGCCGAATCCATTATGGATACTTGATGGGAAAGCATCAGTAATTTCTTTGTGGCATGAACCACATTTTTTGTCAGCAACAACTGATGGGTGCTTGATAAAATCACCAGAATGTGCTTTGTTTTTATCATCTGTTCCATCTACTCCATTATGGCAATTCGTGCAACCAATTTTGTAATGAGTTGACTTTTTATATTCTTCAAAGCCTGGTCCACCCATATAAACGCGGTCATAAGGTTCGTAATGTGGAGCTTCTCCACCGCATCCACCTGCAGGCAATTCAGTATCAGGAGTATATACTTTTTGTAAATGCTGGTAATCAGTATGGCAGCCTTCGCATGAAGCTAGTGGTTTCTTTGCATTGTCGTCTGGCTGATTAGTTGTTTCCTCGGTGCAACTTACTAATAACATTACAGTGGCAAACATTATTAAAATCTGTTTTAACATCATTTTGTTACCTTTAATTTTTACTAAAATATTAACAATAATTAATATTCAAAAATTTTGTTTTGTTAATTTCAACAACACAAATTTAATAATAAAATATAGATATACAACTAAGTTTATAAAAAAATAACCTTATTATTAATTATTATTAATATATTAGTGGACACTAACATTATTTTCGACGATAAATACAAACTTTTCATAATTTTGTAATAATGAATATCGTAGAACTTATATTTCTTTCTTTTGGTTTAGCCTTCGATGCTTTTGCGGTGTCAGTTGTCTCAGGAACCCGATCCGATGTCGACAATCCAAAAGCTCGTTTTCGTTTGTCTTTTCACTTTGGATTGTTTCAGTTGATTATGCCAATTATTGGTTGGTTTGTGGGGTTTCAGATTGCCTTTTGGTTTTCGTCAATCGACCATTGGATTGCTTTTGCAATATTATCATATATTGGTTATAAAATGATTACTGAATCTAAATCAGAAGATAGTGATAATGCTAGCAATAATCCATCCAAAGGAAAAAAACTGATATTATTATCCATTGCAACAAGTATTGATGCATTAGCTGTTGGTTTTAGTTTGGCTATGCTGAAAGTAGATGTGCTTTTTCCAGCACTTTGTATTGGAATTATTACCGGACTTCTTTCATTATTAGGAATATACATTGGGAAGTACTTTGGGATAAAATTCTCGAAATATGCAAAAATAACTGGAGGATTGATTTTGATTCTAATTGGAATTAAGATTGTTTTGGAACATACTTTGTTTCAGTAGGTATCATAAGGACTTGCCAAAAGCCTATCTTCGGTGCAATAGTTCGCTAGTTCAAATAAATATGATTTATGGACATCTTCCTTTAACCATTCAAATTCAATTTCAGTTGGGAGCATAACTGGCATTCGTTTTTTGGTATTGTGAATTTTTTCCATTAAAGGATTAGCTAGCATTGTTACTATAGAAAATGTATGATATATTTCACCAGTTTCTTTATCAACCCATTCGCTCCATAGTCCTCCCAAACTAAAGATTTCGTGGTCAATCAATTTTATGTAGTGTTTTATTTTTTTTGAACCTTCGTGTTTCCATTCATAAAAACCGTTTACTGGGATTAAACAACGATAATATTTAGCTGAAGAAGAAAATGAAGGTTTTTCGAAAATTGTCTCTAACCGAGCATTCAAAGTCATTTTTCTAATTTCCAAAGCTTCATCTTTCGATTTAGTCCAATTAGGAATTAATCCCCATTTAAAAAAACGAAACAGATTAGGAAGTTCATTCGTCAGAACTGGAACTTCGGGAAAGGTAAAACCATTTATCAGTTTTTCACCCTTAAACTTTCCAGGAATTTCGAATTTAGAATTATATCTTTTCTGAAGTCTAATTTCTTCTTCGGCTAATGAGAAAAAATAGCACATAATTCATTAATAATTATTTTTACTAAACGTCTTGAAATATTAATTTCTTATAATTTGATGAAACGATTAATTTTAATATTATTTTTAATGATAGTTCTTCTACCAACTTTTATTTTATCACAAACTGTTGAACAACGACAGTTTCAGTTAGCACAAAGCTACGAAAAAAGCGGTAAGTTGGATGATGCCTCGCGGCTTTATTTCGAATTATTGCAAAAAAGTCCCGATAATATCGAGTTCTTAACATCTTGGTATAGAGTTACAAAACAACTTAATCGTTATTCAGATTTATTAGAGTATTTGGAAATAAGGATAAAAAATACAAATGATTTTCAAACAAACCTTCTAATTGCCGAAGCATACTGGTTAAAGGGAGATCCAAATGAAGCAAATTCATCTTGGAAAAAAGCACAGGAATTTGCCAAAAGCGAAGAAGATTATGCTAAAATAGCTTCAGGTATGGTATCAGTGCGTCAATTCCAGAAAGCAATAGATTTATATTTAGATGCTCGTAAACATTTTGACCAAAAAAACCTCTTTTCTAACGATTTGATTAAGGTCTATTCCGCAACTGGTAGGTTTCCCGAAGCAACCGATGAAATATTAAAAGACCTAAAGTCTTCCAATAATTATCAAGTAGCTCAAGGAAGGATTTATGCATTATTAATAAATGATGATGCAAAAAAATACTTAATCGAAAGGTTAGAAAAAGAATATAATTCTTCACCATCAACAGCTTTTCTTTATGTCTATATTTGGTTCAACAGAACATTAGGAGAATTTCAGAAAGCCTTAGAAATTACTATTAAAATGGATAAACAGCAAAAAGCAAATTATACCGAAGTACTTAGATTTGCAAATCAATCAAAAAATGACGGTGAACTGGATATTGCTCTGCTAGCTTTTTCATATATCATCGAAAATGCAGATAAAAACAACATTTTAATACCTACAGCTCTCTATGGATATGCCAATACAATGGAGCAAAAGTTAATTAAAGGTAAGACCTCAGACAAGCAGCAATTAGCTAGAATAAAAGAAGTTTACCTAAAAATTGCAAAAGATTTTCCCAATTCATCCCAACAATTTGATGCTCTCTATGGATTGGCTCAGATTAGTATTGAATTGGACAACGACCCCAAAAAAGCCTTAGAATACTTAAATCAGATTAATGAAAAGTTTGGTTTCACTGATTTATATTTTTCTGCAAAATTTGATTTATCCAAAATGTATTTGTTTTTGGAAGATTTCGATAAATCCAAAGCAATTAATCTGGATTTAATTAATAAAATACCAAAAAATTCCCGAGAAAACTTTAAAGATCAAATCAATACCGCATATTTTAATATATCCAAAATACACTATTTTTTAGGACAAATCGATTCTGTAAAATCGTATTTAGAGAAAATTCAAATTACTGCCACATCACCGATTACAAATGATTATTTATCCTTCTACAGTTTTATCTCTAATAACGAAAACCTTAATGCCGCAATAAAGAGTTTTGGAAAAGGCGAGTTCTACGAATTAACAAAGAAATACGAAAATGCAATTGAGTTCTACGAACAAGCACAAAACTACGGACGCGGTTCTGAATTGGAAGAGGTTGCCATTATTAATATTGGAGACATCAACTCAATTACAAACAAAACAGAAAAAGCAATTCAAATATTCGAAGAATACATCGACAAGTTTCCAAATAGCGTTTATATGGACGAAGTATATTTGAAAATTGGAAAAATATATCTTACAGAGGGAAAATCACTTTTACAAAAATTATAGTTAATTTTCCCAAATCAATTTATTACGAAGAAGCCCGCAAGCAAATCCGAGAAATTCGCAACAGTAAAGTCCCTTAATTTATTTGATACTTGAAGTGTCAATTCCAGGAGGTATTCAGTTAGGAAATCTAGCAAACTGGAATAAACTATCAGTAGGAACATTGTTTAGGTATGTGAAAGCATTTGCACCTCCTGCAGTAACTGCTAAAGTAGTAATTAAATTAATAGGGAAAGTTAATATTGCCTTTAGTCCGTGAGATAGACTAAATGCGGCGAAAACAGGAATACTCCAACCATAAATTTTACCTCTTGCATACTCAATTTTATATTTTTTTATATTTCTTAATTGAATCAATTCACATTTTAAGGAATCTTCTCTTAGGACAACGATATTATTCATATCAGCAGATATTAATTCTCCATCAATCCAAGTGTTATCAAGAGTTGTAACTTCAATTCTAGCTCCAAAAGTATTAGTCTTGATATCGTTGAAAGAAGGAACATAATAGCGGCTACCGCAACCGACAGCGAGGAAAATAATAGCAATAAATAAAATTTTAGTTTTCATTTTGAGCCCACATTTTTTTAGTATCAATTTTTGAGTTCCAGAACTCTTGTTCCATATATTTTTCGAATCGTTTATAATTCTTTGGTTCTTGTTTCAGATATAACTCAGGATTGTCTACTAAGAGTTTTAATTTTAGTATATTTTTGTCTGCCATCCACTGAGGTCTCATCCATTCAAGATAATAACCCTTTGAATAAAGGAATAATTCGTAATCTGCATTTTTATCTGGAAGGTTGAAGGTAAGCAAATAGTCATCTCCAGGCATAGTAATTAGGTATTTATCAGGATTATTAAGAAGCACTAAGCATTCATTGTTTGTTTTGCCTTTAGTGGTTATTCTACTTGGTAAAATATTAATAGGAGTAACTTCTTGAATAATTTCTGAAAGTGCAGCATAATCAAGTCTCCAAAGCCCTTTATTTAATTTCAGTTTGATTTTAATAGTCCTTTGGTTATTTATATTTTTAAGTGGTACAAATTGTTTATTAACTGCTATTGGGCCCGTTTCAGATAATGTTTCTTGTATAACCCATTTGTTGTTATCTCTATCCCACAAATACACTTCAATACCACCCAGAGAATTAATAATACCATCAAATTTCATTCTACTGTTAGGATCCGAGTTTAACTTAGCAAAACAGTCACTAACTTCATTGCCCATATAACCCATTGCAGAATAGAACAAATAAGTGGACATCATTGTTTGCCTGAAATGTAGATTCAGACCAAGTTTTTTATAAGAATTGGAATTAGAGAATTCCAGAATAATATCTTCCTTAGAGGAAATATTATTTTCGTCGGATAATGAAAACCTCTCAATTATGTCAGGTGATAAAAAAGACTTGGTTATATCACCTTCTAAAGCGGTTGCTTGGGACAATGGAACGGTGCTGTTGCAAAGATAAAATTTGTCGTTGGGAGAATGATAAATTCTCTGACCTTTATTTCTGGGAACTGCAAGAAGCTTTATACTTCGAATACAATGTGTTTCCAAAGCTACATTTCTTAAATTTAATGTAAATGAATTGTTTGTGTGAAATGTATTACTTAAAGCATCAATGTCGGCATATTCCATAGAAGGCAATATCGCATTGCTAAAGCCTTCTGCATCCGAATAATGAAAATTATCCCATTCACTCATATAAAAAGTAGGGCAAGAACCGTAGCAAGTTTTTGGATTAGCAAGACAATAAACAGATACTCCTAAGTTGAAAACAGTTAAGAATGTAAGGGCAGCAACTATACCTGACTCGGAATTAACATATTGTTTGTTTGTCTCTACTAAGGAGATGCTATCAAATGGAAAAGACATCGAACCGGTGAATTTTAGTTGTCTGTTATAATTAAATCGGGCACCTTTGCCATTTAATACTTTATTGGATGTGTCAATTTCCCATTCGTTCTGTAGTATGCATATATCCCCATTAATCAAATGAGCTTTAAGAAATGGTTTTACTCCGATGTTACTGGTGTCGTGAACTACTTTGTTCAGATCGTCATAGTGTTTTCTGAATTTGTATGTTTCAAATGTCCCACAAGCAAAAATCCCTGCTTAAACAATACAAATCAAACTGATTCGGAATAATTTGTTTTTTTTCATGTTGTCTCCTATTTGGAATAATTTCTTTTTACAAAACTAATAAAATTAATAATTAATTATATCAGTAAAATGTTAATTTAATGTAAAAAAATGTAAAAAATAATAAGTTTTCAGAAACATTTAGTTATTCTAAAATGTCAATAAACTAAAATAAAATTTATGACAACCTAAATATTTAAAATTATTAAAGTTAATTATTTTATTCATAATTGTTTGTTTTTTAATATTTATTTGTATTTTTGTTTGGTAATGTAGTTGGATTATATTGGAAATAAATTTCTAACATTATTATGAAGAAGAAATCAAACATATCAAATGCTTTTTGGTTAATTTTCCTAATGTTTATTCATTTCCAACTCTTGTTATCGAACACATCGGATACAACAAACAATTTTAAATATAAATTAGGTCTGTTGATAGGGGCAAGTAGTATAGACCATTCTACTCATTTGCCAATTAATATGGATAATTATAATTGTGGAACTTTTTCTGATGGGTCGAGTTTTGGAAAAAATGTTGGTTTAACATTAGCTTATGAATACATTCCAGATTTTTTATATTTTGATTCAAAAATTATCTTTTTAAACTTCGATGCTTCTTTTTCATCAACCAAAAGCAACTTTCGGGTATATAATCCAATAAATAAAGAATACGAAGATGTTTATCTTAAATATTCTTTTAATTCTAATGTAACAACATTCAGTTTCCAACCATCTGTTTTTGTTCAACCATTTAAAATAATTCCTTTAAGAATAAGACTAAGTGCCGATATAAGTAACCCTTTGTCGATACCTTATTACAAAACAAATGAAGAATTGGTAAGTCCCAGAATTTTTACTTTTCCAGACCAGACACAAAATCATATAATTGATAATGGAACTCTCAATCAGTTAAGTACTACATTTTCGGCAATAGGTGGATTGCAGTTCGAACATCAATTAGATAACAAATTCTTCCTTGCTTTGGAAGTATTTTACCAACATCCCCTAAATTCGGCCGCTTCCAATTTTAAATGGGAATCTACCCAATATGGTTTGAATTTAATTTTAAGTTATGGATTCAATAACCTATTCGATATCAAGGAAGGAAAAGAAGAAATACCACTACCGCTCGATGAACCAAAAGAAGTAAAAGAAATTGTTGCTGAGGAAGCAATTATTAAAACAGAGGAAGTGAAATTAACGATAAAACCAGAACCAATAGAAATACTCGAAACAACTGTAACCGAGGCATATCCGATATTACCCTATATTTTCTTTGGAGAAAAATCGTCCGTAATAGATAGAAAATACTTAGTTAATAAAGAAAAAAACATTAATGAATCGAGCCTCCCAAACAACTCAATTGAAATTTATTATCGACTTTTAGATATAATCGGACAAAGGTTAAAAAATAATAAAAGGGCAAAAATTACAGTTGTTGGTCATTCAGATGGAGTAGAATTCCCTACAAAATCTGAACGCGAAAAACTTGCCCTATCTCGCGCCAATGAAGTTGCAAGTTATTTCATAAAAAATTGGCAGGTAAATAAAAATCAAATAATAATTGAATCCAATGATGTTCCAGTTCTTGCTACTTCCAATATATACTCCGAAGGTCCTTCAGAGAATCGAAGGGTTGAAATTAAAACGACTGATAATCAATTGCTTAAACCGATTTTGTTAACTAAATTCAAAGAATACAATGTACTAGCCGATGATATTGTTTTGAGCTTAACTTCAAATAATTTAGATGCGGTTGAAATAAGTCGATTTGAGTTGATCAATAAGGAAATCAAATATGAAGGAAAAATTGCTGATTCTAAAATTAGAGTCAAATTGAATTCAGAAGATAAGAATATTATTACAAAACAAATAGAAAACTCTCAAACTATTCCACTTAATATTCATTACAACACTGATAAAATAGAATCTAGTAACATATCTTATATAATACGTAATAATACATTTGAATATCAGAGACTTAATTTAGTCGTTTTTGATTTTGATAAATATGAAATAAGTGAAACTAACTTGATGATATTAAATGATTTCGTAGCAAAGTCCATACAAGATAATTCAGAAGTTAGAATAATAGGTTCGACAGATATTTTGGGTTCGAAGGATTATAATTTGCAATTATCCAAACAACGAGCAATCTCCACCCAGACCAGTCTTAAAAATATTAATCCTAAAGCTAATTTTATCGAAGTTAAAGGTATAGGGGACACCAATTTAAAATATGATAATTCAACACCCGAAGGTAGATTTTATAGTCGTACTGTACTAATTGAAGTAAAAACACCAATTAACAATAAATAAAGAGGTTATTATGAGGCTTCTTGACCTATTTAGCGATATCAGTTTTCCAGATATTCAAACAGCAGATTTAAATGAATTTACTGGAAAAGTATCCAAAAAGGAAGCATTACATTTTTTACGAAGACTAACTTTTCATCCATCACCAGAACAAGTTAGCGAAATAATCGGGAAAACACCTGCTGAAGCATTCGAAATTGTTATTGGTAACGGGAACGAACCGCTACCAGAACCAACTACATCAATGAAAAGCTGGATAGAGAAGTTAGAAGAAAATCCACTAGATGATTTGCCATTGGATATCCGGTTTCAAATCGAAGGAATACAAAAGAAAAATTATGGAGAATTTATCGACTGGTGGATTAAGTTAATGAAATCTCCTAAATATCCAGAGATTGAAAAATTTACATTGTTTTTATCTACTATTTGGGCAATTGAATTTACTTACGATACCGAAGCACTTTTACCTGCACCACTTCTATACAAAAATAACTCAACTCTAAGACAATTACGATTGTCATCTTACAAAGCAGTGGCCTCTGCA
The DNA here is from genome assembly GCA_964405755.1 of uncultured Chloroherpeton sp. Classification (GTDB taxonomy): domain Bacteria; phylum Bacteroidota; class Ignavibacteria; order Kapaibacteriales; family UBA2268; genus GWF2-33-9. The sequence goes on along the minus strand of CAYOPF010000007.1, from coordinate 2,392 downwards.
ATTACATTAGATGGAGCAATGTTGTTATACCAAAGCTTGTTCTATAGTACCAATAAAGCTCCAAACGAAAATTATGCCCGTGAATTAATGGAACTATTTACGATGGGTATTGGAGATTTGGATACAGGCAAGGCCAATTACACAGAAGCAGATATCCGCGAAGCTTCTCGAGCACTTACTGGATGGCGTACAGTTGCATATCTTGGTCAGGAAGAAGCTCCGGCAAATAAACCATTCCAGACATTTTTTGTTTCGAAATTCCACGATAAAGGAAGTAAGAAAATATTTCAATTTGGCTCTATAAATCCAATTTCAGATGAAGAAAACACCGAGGACTTAGTGAAACAAAAAGAAGTAGATGGATTAATCGATATTCTATTTAACGAGAGAGGTATTTCTATTGCCCGTTTTATTGCTGATAAATTAATTCGTTTCTATTGCTATAGCTCACCATATTCAAATATTCAGCTAGTGAACGAACTAGCACAATACTTTGTAGAAAATGACTATAATTTATATAAATTATACAAAAAGCTATTTACCAGCAATTATTTCTTCTCAAATGAATTAATTGGATGTCAGATCAAAACACCACCAGAGTTTCTGATTGGTTTGCAAAGAATCTTTGGTGTTGATTTGGATAGCTCCCAACAAGGTAAGACTCGTCGTTATCTGAATTCACTTGAACAAATCTTATACGATCCACCAAATGTGGGCAGTTGGAAAGGGTATCGAACTTGGATTAACACTACAACTTATCCATTAAGAATAAAATATGCTAAAGAATATCTTGACCTTTTAAAAGATACTGACTTATTCACTTTCATTAAAAAATTTCCCGAAAATGAAGATATAAATTCAATTATCAACAGTCTTCTTACATTTTTATTGCCAGTTGAGATTCTGCAGAGCAGAACTATTGAATATAAAAATATTCTGCTTAACGGTGTAGCAGAAAGTGAGTGGAGTAGCTTAGTGAATAATAACGACACTAAAATTGCTACTGGCTTACGGAATTTATTGTCGAGAATATTCTCATCACCAGATTTTCAATTGTGTTAAATTAGGAGAAAATATAATGAATAGAAGAAGATTTATAAAAACTACTGCAGCAGTTGGAGTTGGTTTGGAACTTGCACCAAAGCTTCTAAAAGGATTCGACGAACCAGAATTGATTACTCAAGATGAGTTTTTAGAAAGTGACAATGTTCTGATTATTCTTGAATTATTTGGCGGAAATGATGGATTGAATACTATAATTCCAGCTGGTGATGATGAATATTATAAAATTCGTCCAAATATTGGAATTCCTAAAGAGGAAGCAGTTAAGGTAAATGACATTTATATGAATAAAGCATTAGTACAAGACGTAAATAATGGTGGAATGAAGCGAATGTTCGAAGATGGCAGATTGGCAATCGTCGAGGGTATTGGCTACGACCAACCTAACTTATCCCATTTTCGTTCCGAAGATATCTGGCTATCGGGAATAAATCCAAAGTCGAACCACAAAGAAAAATTATTGGAAGGATGGCTTGGAAGGTATTTTGCAACTAAATTACCGAACTACCCCATGCAAATTCCAGAGCATCCTATTTCTATTTCAATAGATGGAGCTATTTCTTTGATGTTTAAGAGTAGTAAAGGTGATATGGGTGTGGCACTAACCGATCCTGATGAATTTTATAAATTGGGTATAGGGTTAACTCCAAAGGAAAACTTGCTTGACGGAAAAACCTATTTCGAAAGCGAATATAATTTCATTCACACAATTGCTCAGCAATCAGAAATATATTCCCAAGCTGTAAAAATTGCTTATGATAATGGTATCAAAAAGATAAACGGCAATCTTTATTCAAACACTAATTTGTCGCAGAAATTCAAGATGATTTCGGCATTAATTGCTGGTGGGCTGAAAACAAAAGTATATTTTGTCAAATTGAGCAATTTCGATTCTCATGCTCAACAAATGAATACTGCATATACTGGTCAGCACTATCTGCTATTAAACGAATCATCAAAAGCCATATCCGAATTGATGCAAGATGCATTGGAAAATGGATATTCAGAAAGAATTACCGGAATGACTATTTCCGAATTTGGTCGTCGAGCTTACGATAACGGAAGTCGTGGCACCGACCACGGAGCTGCATCTATGCAATTTGTATGGGGAAACGATAAATTTGTAAATGGGGGTTATTGGAACAATCGCCCAAATTTTGTTGATTTGGATGCTAATGGCAATATAAAATACCAAACAGATTATCGGGTTATTTTCACAGAGATACTTGAAAAAAGATTAGGCGCTACACCCGAAGATGTAGTTAAGGTTTTTGGAGAATCATTTTTACCACTGAATATTCTTGAGAAGAGGGTAAATTCAGTAACTGAA
>CAYOPF010000006.1:0-38547 GCA_964405755.1 uncultured Chloroherpeton sp. | reverse complement strand
GCTCAAGGCACTTCCTTTTGGTGCTGGATTGGATTTCATATTGATAAATACTGACTCATATCCAGTAAAGATATGGTCATTTAAGAAGTTGTAATTTGCAACTGATGTTTGATCCATACCGATATACATCTTCCATCTGTCTAAAGTAGCAAATTCGTTAGTATAACCTAATTCTACAATATCAGAATTATTGTCAATTTCGATATAGCGAATAACAGAAGCATTGGAATTAACCCAATAAGCATTGTTATCCATCTTGATATTTTCTCCATCTGGACGAACAGATTGGAACATCAATGCAGAGTTTACTATACTGCTATTCTGGTCATCTAAGTTTGCAATAGCATTATTTGCAAATGTTAATCCACTTGTATTCTGAATTGCAATACCAGAAACAAAACCAGTGTTATTGTAGCTATCGTTGTTCATGATAATTGTATTATTTGCTACAGTTGCTCCTTTGATAAAGTATGTAGGAAACTTTGGTATGTCTGGAGTTGTTGCAGATTTTCTTTCTGTAGTAAGATATATACCACCACGGAAAGCTGCTGCATTCAAACCTTGAACATCCCATATTGCATTACTGTAAACATTGATTTTATCTTCGTCAGAAGGTATACTGAAGGAAGAACCGTCGGAGTTGGACAAGATAATTTTGCTTTGCAATACTTTAATACCAACGGCTTCACCGGTTGATTTAACTTCATTGATTTGGTTACCGTATATTTTAATATCGTAGTTGTTGTAACCGAATAATGTTCCACTACTTGGCAAACCTGCTAAAACCCCGTATCCTGTAGTTCCACCATTGATTTTGTATATTTTATTATTAGCTACTTCGATTCCTTCTTCAAATCCAACGAAAATACCAGCACCATAAGCTCTGTTAATTAAGTTGTTTGCAATTCTGTTGTTTGTATTGTACATTCTGAAGAAAGAATTCTGCGCATTTAGATATGTACCTATACCAGTACTAATAATACCATATCCAAAATTCTTTATTTCATTACCTTCTATAGTATTGAAGCTATTGGCAATTGGCTTCAATCCAGCTTCTTTTTCAATTTGTACTGATGTTATCGAACCGCGATTTACTATACCAGCACTGTAACCAGATGTGCCATCAACTGTTGTTGTTACATCTTTTTGATAAACAAAACCATCTGCGGAATTATATGATGCTCTTGGTAACCAAGTTAGATTATAATTGGCTTCTTTTCCATTTTCGACTAAGCAATTTTTAATTGTAATGTGATGTGCACCTCTGTCCAAATAAAATACACTCGCATGCTTTGCATTTTCGCTATGAACGATAAACTTAAATGATTTTTGAGCACCTCCATCAAAAGTAATATAACCGCCATTATCGAAATATTGTGCTTTTTTGTCTGCTTCCAAAGGTTGATTTATAATTGCATAAGGATTTAAGTTATTAGAAGATGTTCCTAATTTAACACCAACACCATTGCTTGAGTATAAATTGAATAAGATAGAACCATAGGATGCTGCTTTATCAGCACTTGGTTTGAAAGTGATAGTTCGATAGGAATCGGCATTCTTATCATAACCTAACCCCAAAATTGCACTGGACAAATCCCATGCTGGATGGTCTAAGAATATTGAATTAATATTATACACATCGTCAGTAAATTCAACAACAATACTTCCAGAAAGACCTTTGAGGAACAATGCTTCGTTTAATTGAGCAATTGTTGCAAAGTTGTTATTGTTTCCTAAATATTTATTTCCAACTGTATAAGTTCCTTGTAAACCAGGTTTAACAGTAAATGTTACATCGATAGTATTATCTGATAAATCGCCGTCATTTGGTACATTGATTACGAATTTTCCAGCATATTCACCAGGTTCTGTAAGCGTAATACTTGGAAATGTTGCTTGAGATATATTTCCTTGCAATCCACTTGGAATTTCTTTAACAAATGTCGAAACTGATGGTGGATTATTAGGATTTGTTTTCTTCCAATAATAGAAGATTGCTTGTACATCAGAAAGGTCGTTCAATCCAACATTTTGGATTAAACCAATTGGACGGAATGGACGATGCACGATAACTTCGGAAGTTGCTCCTGGTAATGTCATCTCTTTTGCAGTTCCTTGATATTCGTATTGAACTGAGAAATAGAACTCAGGATATCCTTGGCGACGGAACCTGTCGTTGTAAGCTTCGTCGTCGTCAGCACTAAGTAACTGACCGTAAGTTACAACTCTGTATAATCCAACTTGCGTTGTAACAAAATTTTCATCGAACGAAATAACGGCTTTATCTTTTCTTTTAAGAATAGGATCTCCGTTAGCAACATCATAAACTTTGGTTAATGTTTTAATTAAACTACCATTTGGTCCATAAATTTCAGCTGTTGCTTTGAATTTTGTTATATTGTTCTCGCCTACATTTTGATACTCAACAGTAAATCCGATAGGATTTTCGCGTGGGTATTGAAAATAATCTGGTGCTCCTGCAGCTCTTGGGGAAATAATTCCCATGATAGATAAGTCGTTTGGCCAAGAAACTGTGAAGTTCTTCTTAAGAGTTTTATCAGTGGAACCTGGTTTCCTTACGATAATTGTTAAAGTATAGACACCACCATTAGGTGAACGGAATGAACCATCTCCATTAACAGAGAATGATCCTTTTGATTTTTGCATTGTATAAGCACTAACCCCCGCAATGTCTATCCAATCAGAGTTATCTGATGGGTTAACCGCACGATAGACTTCATCATCAAATGGTAAAGGTCCATTTATGTAAAATTGCATTTTCATTCCTGCATCCTGTGCACTATAAAATGTTACATTTGGCTTAGGATTTCCACTTGTTCCATTATATAATACATTTGCCTTCAAAATATCATCTGGTGCCTTATCGCTTGGGAAAGTTGTTTTGATTGGTAATTGATATTCAATTACATAATCTTCAGTTTCACCATAGGAATAAATATAACTGTAACCATAACCTGTATAGTCATAAGCATATCCGTTTACACAAGGATTTTTTCCAGAATTATAGTAAGTATAAGCTCCATAATTGATTTCTTGATTTGGAGATGTTGGATAATAATAACTTGTCATTATTCGGAAACGAGCAAAGTTTGGCTCAACATTCTCGGGTATCGTTACCATAAAGTCATAAACTGTGGGATTTGGACAAGCATTATTCGATACGTTTGGTGGTCTGGTAGAACTTCGTGTTACCCACCAAGTAGGGTTTGGGTTACCACCGGTAGGGTTATTGTACCATTCGTCAGCATCAAAAAAGTCACCATCTGCGTTCCAATCAAAGAACAAACGTACACTATAATAAGTTGAGCTACAACGAGTATAGTCATAACCACTATAGGCATAACCAAAAATGTGACGAATTTTAAATTGAAACTTATAAGTTTCACCAGGGCTAACTTGAGCCAATTTTGTATTGAAAAATTCAAAACAATCTACTGTTCCTATTTTGTTGTATTCGAGTTGTGATGTTTTGTTTTGCATCAACAGGACATTCTGAGCGTTGTAAACATTAACTTCTTCAATTAGAGATCCGTAATATGCATCGTATCCATACCATAGCTTGTAGTATGCTGGATAGCAATAATAGTAGGTAGGTTGAGTAAAGTTTGCTGGGGCAGCAGGGTTGCAATAGTTTGATGGTTGTGCATTTGCTATCCCCCAAAATGAAGCAATAAACAAGAACATTACCACACTGGATTTCAATAATGTTCGAATTGCGTTGCTTTGTTTCATAATACACCTTTAATTTTATTTAAGTTTTTTAATTGTTTTCTCTTTTCATACTTTAAAACAAATAAACATCATATTTGTTACATATTTTTTTAAACTAAATATTTCAATTTTTAAATGAGTTTTATTCTCAATTCATATACTATATAATATGTAATTGCAAAAAACTGCCTTTTGCACTTACATAAAAAGTAAATTACAATTTTTTTTGAAAATTTGCAAATATTTTGGAAAAATAATTGATAAATTATACAATTATTGCTTTTTCTTTGCGAATAATAGAATATGATATTGCTTCTTCGAACTTCGAGATTGGAATTATTTGAAGTCCTTCTTTGATATAATCCTGAATTTCGGCCAAATCGGATTCATTATCTTTTGGAATTAGCACTGTCTTGATTTTCCATTTCTTTGCTGCAAGAAGTTTTTCTCGTAAACCTCCAATAGGTAGGATATTTCCCCTAAGAGTAATCTCTCCTGTCATTGCAACATCACCTTTCACCATCTGTTTGGTTATTGCAGAAAGCATTGCAATAGCCATGGTTACGCCGGCAGAAGGTCCATCTTTGGGAATTGCTCCTTCGGGAATGTGGATGTGTATTTCTTTGTTTCGAAAATATTCGGGTTTAATATTAAATTTATCGCAATTAGAACGAATATAGGAAAGCCCTGCAACTGCACTTTCGCGCATCACTTCGCCTAACTTACCTGTCAGTGTCAATTTTTCTGTACCGGTCATTATCGTTACTTCCACAGGCAGCAAATCTCCTCCTGAACTTGTCCACGCCAAACCGTTTACCAAGCCAATTGAATTGACGAGTTTATCGGATCTATCCTTAAATTTTTCAGTTTTCAAATATTTTGTAATATCGTCGGGAGTAATTTTAATTTTTATGGATTTAACTAACTTTTCGATTGACTTTGATTTCTGATTTTGCATATTCAAAAGATATTCTCGAGCAATTTTCCTTAGGATATTTGCAATTTGCCTCTCCAACTCTCTTACACCTGGCTCCAAAGTATAATTATTTATTACTTTGAGAATTGATTCATTAGTGAAGGTAATTTTTGACTCTTTAAGGTTAAATTCATTGAAAAGTTTGGGCAATATGTGTCTTTGAGTTATTTCTAATTTTTGAAAATCCAAATAGCTCGATATTTCGATCACATCCATTCTGTCGAGCAAGGGTGCTGGAATATCGTAATAAACATTAGCAGTTGTTATAAATAGAACTTTGGATAAATCCCATTCAATTTCCAGATAATGATCCATAAAGTTGGAGTTTTGTTCTGGATCGAGAACTTCGAGTAGTGCCGATGCGGGGTCCCCGCTATAACTATGAGACATTTTATCGATTTCATCCAGTAGTATAACCGGATTATTACTTCCCGTCTTTTTTATAGCATTTATTATCTTACCCGGTAGTGCACCAACATAAGTTCTGCGATGACCCCGAATTTCGGCTTCGTCCTTAACGCCACCCAAAGAGATTCTTTCAAATTTTCTGTTCAGAGCTCTGGCAATTGATTTAGCAAGTGATGTTTTCCCTGTCCCGGGAGGCCCTACAAAACAAATTATATGCCGCTTGGTTTGCTGAGAAATGTTCATAATCGCTATTAAATCGAGAATTCTTTCCTTTGGTTTATCCAAATCATAATGATCTTCGTGTAATACTTTTTCTACATTTTCAAGGTCCAAATTATCCTCTGTGGAAATGTTCCAAGGTAAATTTAATAGTAATTCTAGATAATTCAATTCCACTGCATAATCTGGACTGAGCGATGGTGTTCTTCGTAATTTTGCTAATTCTTCATGTGCCTTTTGATGTACTTTCTCGGGTAAATTTAATTCGGAAATCTTCTTTGCATAAACTTCGAGTTCAGGATTGTCTTCGTCTTCGTAATCATCTCCAAGTTCGGCACGGAGCATTCGGATTTGCTCTTTAATTAGGTATTTTTTTTGTACCTGTTGGACTTTTTCGTTGATTTCCTCATCAATTTGTACTCTGTATTTTTTAACTTCGGTTTCGTATTTCAATAAGGAAGATAATTTAAAGTACATCTCGAATAATTTGGGCTTACTGATTAAATCAAGTTTATTTGCAAGCGATGTATCTAAATTGGAAGCCATCAAGAAAAAACTTTTCAAGTAGTCTTCATTATGTTGAATATTTTTTACAATCTCGTATGGTAAATCTTCTTCGTATCGTGAATAGTTTTGAAACAAATCAAAAGTTTCTTTTGCAAGAGCTATAAATTTTGTATCATTTTTTGGTGGAAGTTCAACCTTGTTTGTTGTGTATTTACCATAAATTACACCATTTTTAGTAGTGAATTTCTTTATATTAACCAAATCTAAACCACTTACCATTACTTTTAATAATTGTCCCGGGAGCTTGATTATTTGGGAAATTGTAACCAAAGTCCCCACCTTATGTAACTGCTTTGCTGTAGGGGAATCAAATTCATCGGTACTAACTGATTGAGGTACAATTAACATGAATTTGTAATCGGTAATTACTTCAGTAATTGTTTTAACTGAATTATTCCTGCCAATCAGAACCGGAACAATTGTAGCCGGAAAAACAAAAAAATCTTTTACAGGCAACACAGGTAGGTTTTCGAGCGAACTTGGATTATCCATGTTTTTTAAAATATCTGCAATTTGTTTGTTGACCAATTCCATAATTAAATTCTGATTATATGTAATTCAAAAAAAGAAAAAGAAGAAAAATCTAAAAAAAAATTTTTTCATTTCAACAAAATTAACTAATTTTGTATTCCTATTCAGTTTTATTCTGAAAAAAGGTCAGGTAGCTCAGTTGGTAGAGCAATGGACTGAAAATCCATGTGTCGGGGGTTCAACTCCCTCCCTGACCACCAAAAAAGTCCGATTAATTGATTTAATCGGACTTTTTTTATTATTAGTTTTTACTCTTGCGATTAAATTGAAAACAACTTATTGATTATATATTCCTGCTCAGCCAAATGTACCTTGGACGAACCTGTTGCAGTTGCCGAACTCGAAGGTCGTCCCACATAGCTTAAGCGAATTTCTGGAGCAAATTCCTGGAATTCCATAAAAATATAGTTCCAATACCCCTGATTCTTTGGTTCTTCCTGTATCCAAATTAATTGTTCTGCTTTATTATATTTATTTATGATATTCATAATTGAATTTCTGTCTAACGGATAAAGTTGCTCCACTCTGATTAATGCGATGTTGGAAATTTTCTTTTTGTGAATTTCCTGCAAAATATCATAATAAATTTTACCAGATAGAAAAACTAATTTTTTAACATTCTCGATGCCGGGATTGTTATTATCAATTACTGTTTCAAAGCTTTTTTCAGTAAAATCTTCTAATTTAGATGTTGCTAATTGATGACGAAGTAAACCTTTTGGGGTAAAGACTATCAATGGAACTCGTTTGGGTAAATATACCTGACGCCTAAGTAGATGGAAGAAATTAGCTGGTGATGTTATATTCGCAACTATCATGTTTCCTTCGGAGCATAACTGCAAATACCTCTCTGGACGGGCACTGCTATGCTCTGGTCCTTGTCCATCGTAACTATGCGGCAAAAATAATGTTAAGTTCGAGTATTGTCCCCACTTTGTTTCCCCACAACTTAAATACTGATCTACTATTGGTATAGCATTGTTTGCAAAGTCGCCAAATTGTGCTTCCCAAATCGTAATGCCCTCATTTTCAACAAGGCTATAACCGTATTCGAATCCAACAACAGCATATTCGGAAAGAGGACTGTCGAAAATTCTAAATTTTCCTTGATTTTCGGATATATAGTTCAAGGGAATGTAGTGATCCTCATGCCGAAAATCAATTAAAACGCCATGACGATGACTGAAAGTACCTCTTTGAGTATCTTGTCCTGTGATTCTTACATCTCGGTTGTCCAACAAAATTGAACCAAATGCTAAATGTTCTGCCATTCCCCAGTCTATCGTCGAGGAATCAGAATATACCATCTTGTTTCGTTTTTCTAACAGCGATTTAATCTTTGGATTTAAATTAAAACGATTTGGAATTTTTGTTATAACATCAGTAATTTGTTTTATAGTATTATCAGATACTTGAGGTAAATATTCGTTTCGAAACATAAAATCAGGTATCTCTGCTTCTTTAATGATAATTTTGGTTTGGGATTGAATATTAGTTTTTTTGTAATGTTCTAATTCATTTTCAAATAATTGATGCGTTGATTTATAAATTTTTTCCAACTCATCAGGAACTATCAATTTAGAATCGATTAATCTGTTTGCGTATAATCTGCTGATTGGAGGCAATTGTTTGATTTTTTTGTATAGCAAAGGTTGTGTATAAGTTGGCTCGTCTGCTTCGTTGTGTCCGTACTTTCGATAGCAAAGCAGGTCGATAACAATATCGCTATGGAATTCCTGACGATATCGGAATGCAAAATCCGCTACCCAACGAATTGCCTCCGGATCATTTCCATTTACATGAAGTATAGGTGCCTGAACCATTTTGGCAATATCAGTACAGTAATATGTTGAGCGTGATTCATCTGCATTTGTTGTAAACCCAATTTGATTATTTACAACGATATGTATCGTTCCTCCTGTTTTGTAACCCTCCAGTTCGGATAAATTCAATGTTTCCATCACAACTCCCTGACCTGCAAAAGAAGCGTCTCCGTGTACAAGAATCGGTAGTACTTTTTTATATTCTGTATCATAAGTTTTGTTGCATAAAGCACGAGCAATTCCTTCGACAACTGGATCAACCATTTCGAGGTGGCTTGGATTGGCCGCTAAATGCACATGAATTGAATTATTATTTTCCGAAACAAATTCACCTTCGTAACCCAAGTGGTATTTCACGTCTCCAGAACCTTGATAATTGTCATCATCAAAATCACCCTCGAATTCTCTGAAGATTTTTAATAAGCTTTTATTAAGTACATTAGCCAATACATTTAACCGTCCGCGGTGTGCCATTCCGATAACTACTGAATTTAGCGTATTATCAGCACTATTTTGCAACAAATTATCCATCATTACTATTATTGTTTCTGCTCCTTCCAATGAAAACCGCTTAGTACCTATGAATTTTGTATGCAAAAAGTTTTCGAAAGTCTCAGCTTTTATAATCTTTTTTAGTAAATTTCTTTTTTCTTCTTTAGAATAATTATAATTACCTCGGAAAATTTCAAAATATTTTTTAATCCAATTTTTGCGATTATAATCCTGAATGTGCATAAATTCAATACTCGATTGTCCGCAATACGAATCACGCAACAATTCAAGAGTTTCCCTCAAAGTCATATTGTTTTTATCCCATTCATCATCCACATGGAAAACACGGTCCAAATCCCAAATTGTTAATCCATAATAAGATGGGTCGAGCTCGGGATAATAATATACTGCTTGTCCCAAAGGATTGGTGGATGCGAGTAAATGTCCTCTCACGCGATAAGCGTTTATCATTTGGTTGATATGAGCAGTCTTTTCGGCAAACTCCTGTTTTTTACTTGGAATATCTTCAATGTCATTTGTCCATTTAAATGATTCAAATGGAACTTTGAGAGAATAGAAAATTTGGTCATAGAAATTTTCTTCACCAAGGAGTAATTTGTGAATATATGCTAAAAACTCAGCAGATTCGGCACCTTGAATTATTCTATGGTCATAAGTGTTGGATATTGTAACAACTTTCGAAATAGCTAATTTGCTTAACTCCGAAGGTCTGACAGCCTGAAATTCCATTGGGTAATCAATAGTTCCAATACCTATTATGCTACCCTGCCCTTGCATTAGTCTTGGAGCTGAATACGCAGTTCCAATCATTCCTGGATTTGTTAGAGTAACTGTCGAATCGGCCAAATCATCTAGATCTAACTTGTTGGATCTTGCTTTTGTTATCAATAGGTCATATTCATAAATAAATTGACGAATATCCATTTTGTCGGCATCTTTGATATTGGGTACTAACAGCATCCTGGAACCATCATTTTTGGTCAAATCAATTGCTATTCCGAAATTCACAGTTTTTCTAATTAATCTGTGAGGTTTATTATTAATTGTTGCAATTGATGAATTTAGATTTGGGTATCTAGTTAATGCCTTAACTAATGCCCATGCGATTATGTGGGTAAATGATATTTTTTTCTGATAATTTTTTGCCAAGTGGTTGTTAATTATCCTTCTGTTCTCGTCTAATACTTTTATTGGTATTGTGCGATAGGAAGTTGCAGTTGGAACAGATAAGCTATCTTCCATGTTACCGACTATTTTGACTTGCAAGGAACTTAATGGCTCCGCAATTTCGAACTTCTTTAATTGATATGTGTCTTTTGGCTGTTGGACATTAGAAATTTCTTCTAACCTTCTTGTCACTTGTTCATTTTTCGATGACGGAATTATGGTAGTTGTGTCTGATAGTGGAAGATTTTGCTTATTAGAATTGAAATATTCTTGCCAATTTTGGGATACTGAACTGGGATCTTTTAAAAAATCGAAATATAATTCGTTGATATATGCTTCGTTTGGAGAAACCATATTAAAAAATATTTTAGTTTAAACATAAAATTAATAATTATATATTGACTATTAACATTTATTAGTATTTTATTTGTAATTCAAAAATCAATCTAATAGAGAAATTAATCGTAAATTTGTAATTTTTGTAGAGAATGAAAGAGATTGTTTATCATACAAATTACCAACTGGAAGATAATTATTGGTGGTTTCAAGCGCGGCGGGAAATAATATCCAAAACCATAAAAAAATCATTGAAAATAGCAACTGATGAGTATATTCTGGATGTTGGTTGTGGAACTTGTGGAATGGCGGAATATCTTTCCAAAGATTTTAATGTTGTAGCTATCGATACTTCGGAACTTGCTTTGGAATATTGCAAAAAACGAGGTGTAGAGCATTCCTTTTTATCAACGCTCGATAGTTTTCCAAAGGGTCAATACAATATTAAAGCAATTACTATTCTTGATGTAATCGAACACATCGAAGATGATAAGTCGATTGTGGAGCAACTTTACGATTCATTGCCCACTGGAGGATATTTAATTGCTTCAGTTCCAGCTTATCAATTCCTTTGGAGTTTCCACGACGAAGTTCATAAACATTATCGCAGATATAGTTTATCAAATTTTAAAAGATTAATTAGTAATGCAGGTTTTCAAATACAATTTGCAACATATTTCAACTCTTTTTTGTTCCCTGTAGCACTTGCTAAGAGATTTATCGATAAATTATTCAGCTTAGAAAAAAAGAATGAATACGCTATTGAAATTGTGCCGAAGTCAATTAACACAATCTTTACTAAAATTTTCGAATTTGAAAAAACTTTTTTTCCAAAAGTATCCTTTCCTTTTGGATTATCAATTTTATTAATTGCTAAAAAGTAACAATTATGGGAAAAAATCAAAATAATACTGAATTAAAAATCAATGTAATCCCCAATAACAACGAATTACCAATTTGGTTAGTATTAACAATCTTTGCCGCTACGGTTTTAATTTTCTTTGGCGGTCACATTTTTGGAGATTTGTTTCTTTGGGATGATTTTAGGGAATATTTCTTTCCTACACAATCCCTTGCCGCAAGTGAATTAGCTAATGGCAGAATACCATTTTGGAATCCATATAGCATAGGGGGAATGCCATTCTTGGCTGATATACAAGTTGGCTTCTGGTATCCATTTAATAGGTTACTTGGTTTATCACTTGACGAAGGTGGAATGATATCACCATGGTTTTATCAAGCCATTTTATTTATGCACTTTTTCATAATGCAGATTAATTTTTATTTTTTTGCGAGATACTTAAAAATAAGTAGTTATGGTGCAATTATTGGAGCGGTTGCATTTAGTTATTGCTTTCCTATATTTCTTCATATTATTCATCCTGCAATCGTTTTTCATTGGACTTGGTTTCCTTTAATATTTTACTTTCTTAAGAAATCACTTGACGAAGGCAAATTAAAATACTCTGCTTATGCAGGTTTAATACTAGGCATAACGACGCTTTCAGGACATCCGCAAATTTCTTTTTATTTCTTTTTCATCTTTTCAATTTATGTTATTTGGCATTTTATTTCTAATTTGATAACAAAAAAAGTAAGTGCAAAAAGAACAATTACAACAACTATTTTTGGTATTGGCTCGCTTGTTATTGCTACCATGATTTTTTCGATACAATTCCTCCCATCCAATACTTTATCCAAACATACAACTCGTTCGGATATGAATTACGAAAAATCCTCTGAAAATTCATTAAAATTCGAGCAAATTTTCACGCTTATTTCACCAAAAATGTTTGGATACTACGATGCAGACAATCAAACCGAATTCCAACCCTTATTGAAGGATGAATACAACGGAAAAATCGAATATGTTAGAAACTATCATTATTGGGAAACTGCGGCATTCTTTGGTTCTGTAACTTTTCTGTTATCTTTAATTGGTATATTTTTCTTTAAAAAAGATAACTTCAATTGGTTCTTGTTAATCTTAATACTTTTTGGATTTTTCTATGCATTAGGAAAGCATTTTCCGTTACATGAGGTTTTCTATAATTTACCATTTTTTGATATTTTCCGTAACCCAGTCCGAATGTTTGTTTTCTCAATTTTTGGTTTATCAATCTTTGCAGGTTACGCTTTTGATTATATATTTCTTTATAAAGATAAATCAGTTCAAAACAAAGTATTCATCGTTATTGGAATAATATTACTAATCGGGTTGATGAATGTATTAGGCATTAGCCAATCCATTAGTGGATTAACAGAAGAAAATCAATCCCTATCAGTTTCGTATTCAGTGCTTTCCTTTATCATTATTCTTGTGGGTTCATTATCACTAATTGCAGTTTACAAATTTAAATTGCACAAAGTTGCAGTATTTGCAATTTTACTAATCTCTCTTTTTATCGAAATTTATGTCCAAGGGGTTGGATTTATCCAAAGTAAAGTGAATCCAAAAACGAATTATGAGCTACCAGACGAAACACTAAGAGCATTCAATCCAGAAAATAGTCGATCGGACCAATTTAGAGTAAAAACTAGAATTTATAGCCCAAGTTTTATGGCTATGAATCGCAATCAAGGTATGGTTTCCCGGATTTATCAATTAGAAGGATATAATCCACTTGTCTTGAATAATGCTTCATTGCCAGTTCATTGGGAGCAAGTTTTTCAGTTACTTAATGTTCGATATGATATTACAATCGACCCAAGTACCGGACAACCTGGATTTGTAGAGATATTCGATCGTTTTGGCAGTGCTTGGTTTGTGAAGAAAGTAAAGTATGTTAAGCTCGACCAATTTAAGGACTATTACTACAAAAATAAAGTTGATTTCAGAAAAGAAGTGGTTTTGCATTCTAACATTCCAAATATTAACAAATACTCAACTGGCGATACAACCATACCGAAATTCACAATCACAATATTAAATTATGAACCGAACCAAATTTCCTACAACATTAATTGCGAAGAAGATGGTATAGTAGTATTTTCAGAGATTTATTATCCAGACTGGAAAGGATATGTTGATGGGCAACAGGTTGACATAATTCAAGCTAACAACTCTTTACGGGCAATCGAAATCACGAAAGGAAACCATAAAATTGAAATGAAGTATGAGTCAAAAGAATTTGTTTTTGGACAATATTTAGCAATATTTGGAATCCTAATCAGTGTTTTATTAATAGTTTTTAGTAACAAAAAGGAAATATTATGAAAATACTAATACTATGTACTGGAAATTCTTGCAGAAGCCAAATGGCCGAGGGTATCTTAAGAAATATCGATTCAGATTTACAAGTGTATTCCGCTGGCACAAAACCAGCAGAAATGGTAAATCCTATGGCAATTAAAGCAATGGACGAAATTGGCATAGACATAAGTTGGCATAAACCTGAACTTGTAGATCAATATATCAATATGGACTTTGATTATGTTATTACTGTATGCGATAATGCAAAAGAAACTTGTCCTGTATTTATCGGCAATGTTAAGCATCGTTTACATATCGGTTTCGACGACCCAGCAGATGCTACTGGTACAGAAGAAGAGCAGATGGTAGTTTATCGGCGCGTTAGAGATGAAATTAGAGGTGCATTTACTAATTTCTACCAAACTATTAGCGATGAATTCTAACTATTTAAATTCATAAAAAAACGGGCATATTATATCCTTTTAAGATATTAGTTTATTCGCCAATTGCAACTGTAGAGTCTTTTTTAATAGTAGGTTGAATTTTAAAAAATTTCATCATAATGTCCCGAGCAATCGGTGCAGCAACAGTTGCTCCAAAACCAGCATTTTCCACAATTACTGCAATTGCAATTTCGGGATTTTCCATTGGTGCAAAGCAGACAAACCATGAGTGGTCCTTGCCACCTCTTTGATTGTTTTGAGCTGTACCAGTTTTACCACAAACTTTAATACCTGGCACTATTGCGTTAGTAGCAGTTCCGCCTCCTTCGTTGACAACTTTGTACATTCCACGATGTATGGCATCGAAAATCCAACTATCAACTGGCAATTTTATTGATTTATGTGGAACTTTCTCGCGTTTCTTCATAGCAACATGTTCAATTTCTCGGACTAATCCCGGTTGAAAAACTATACCTTTGTTGGCAATTGCCGCAGTGTAAACAGCCATTTGCATAGGAGTAACACTAATTTCACCTTGTCCAATCCCATACAACGGCAAAAAACTATTAAATGAGAAATTTTCCCTTTTAAATTTATTCTCAAGATATTCTTTGTCTGGCAAGGTTCCAAATTTTTCGGATGGTAAGTCAACCCCGGTTGGCATACCAAATCCAAAAAGATATCCCCATTTGGAAAACAAATCAATACCAAGTTTAGTGGCAAGTTGAGCAAAAAATGGATTGCAACTAACTTGAATTGCTGTAAAAATATTGATATTTCCATGAGCTCCGTGACATTTTATAGATCGATCACCATAATGATAAATCCCAGCACATGGCAGAGTGGATGATTGCGATATGATTCCTTCTTGCAACCCAGCAGTTCCAATGAGCATCTTCCAGGTAGAACCAGGTGGATAAATGCCCTGGGTAACACGATTCATCATTGGATGGCTTTCATCCCGAAACAGATAATCCACTTGTTCCTGAGTCAACTTTCCACTAAAAATATCTGGATCGAAATCAGGTTTACTTACCAAAAACCGTATTTCGCCATTTCTTGGATCCAATCCTACAATTGCCCCACGGCGATTTCCCAGTATTCTCTCGGCATATAGTTGCAAATCAAAATCAATAGTTAAATATAAATTAGCTCCACCAATGGGCTCTTGGTTTTCGAATTCTTCACTTATTTTATCTACCCTTTTACCTTCGCGGTTGAACGCAACAATTTCATAACCCTCGACCCCCCGCAAAATTTCATCATAGTATTTTTCCAATCCATCTTGTCCGACCTTGTCGCCTTTAACCAGGTAAGGCCGTTGCTTTAGTTGGGCATCCGAAGCAACTCGTGTATAACCTAAAATATGAGGCATCCGAACCGAATCTGAATATAACCTTTTACTAACTACCTCAATTGTTACTCCTTTCAAAAATTGCTGAAACTCTCTGATTAATGATATTGTAGGAAAATCTAAGTCCCGTTGTATTGTAAATGGAGTATATTTCTCAAACTTATTTTTCAATCTCATTGCTTGATACATAAGTGAAGTATCAATTTCTGTTAATCTTTCTAACAACTTCAATGAGGTACTATCAAAAGTAGCAGGAATAATATTTAAATTAAACGACGCTTGGTTATGCACCAGTAGTCTGTTATTCAAATCATAAACATGTCCTCTGGGAGGAATTGTTCTAATCTTCTTAATTGCTTGTGCTTCACTATAAACTTTGAATTTCTCACCAGAAAGCAATTGCAACTCAAACAATCTACCAGCAAATATTAATAGTATTACAAAAACAATAATTTTCATTACTTTTGCCCTTTCGATTGGAGCATTGAAAACGTGCGATTGAGCTTTTATTTGATGATTTTTTTCATCCATTTTGCAAAACCAATTTGTTATTACGAATACTTTGTACTTGTTTGTATGTTATTTCCACTAGCGCAAAAGAAACTGCAAATAAAAATGTACCATCGCGATATAAAAATTGCGAACTTGTAAAACCACTAATAATCATAACAATCAGCCCAGTCATTGCTGCAATTGATACAAATTTATAAAACAAATCATCTATTAAATATATATTTTTTAATGATTTAACGAAGAAATAGAAAACACAAAAAATGAATATCAAACCCATTGGTATTCCTACCCGATAAAAAAGAAAAAGATACCCATTGTGGATTGTTGTTGTAGTTGCTGTTTCCTGTTCCAACACATCATAGAAACGGAACTGCTTGAAAAAGCCATTTCCTTGAAGAGGATACTCTTTTATTTTGCCAATAACAGTCTCGTATTCATTCAAACGAGCAATTAGCGACAAATCTTTTGCTCCTTTGGACGTAGATAAAAACCGTTTCTCAATTACCTGAATAGCAATATCAGCTCTTTCTTTGAAAAAAAGTTGCGAAACTGCAAATATACTAACAAATACAATTAAAGCACTAATCAGAAGTCTGATTTTATGTTTAAATGGAAGTACTAATAAATAAATTCCAAAAATTAGTAATGTGATTAACCAAAAAGTTCTTGAAAAAGTCGTTACCAGCGCAATCGAAGAGGAAATAATAAGAACAACTAACCATATTCTTGTTATTAACTTTTGTTTAATTAACAGAAATAGGCTACTTGAAAGGATTATAAATGAGAATAAAGTCTGATTAATTCTGATTTTGGTACTTGATAACAATTGATATGCATATTGCAAACCCGAGGATATACCTTTGTAATAGTCATACAACTGCCCAAGCGAGTTGAGAAAAATTGCAATTGAAAAAATTATGCTGAAGAAAATTAAATATTTTTTTTCACTAAAATTTTCTCTTATCGGAAAATAGAATAAGACGAAAGATATTAAAACGAATTCTCTTGTTGAATCAATAAGGTGAACCCCATTTAGATAGGAATTGAAAGCTAGTAAGAATCCAAACATAAAGAATATTATTAAGAAAAAATCTGCTACATTGCGAAAAATATTTTTCTTCGATATTAGCAAACACCAAAATATCCAAAAATACAGTGAGCCAAAATAAAACGCCGCGAATAACAAATCTAAAATCTCAACTCCTTCTCCACCGGAGCGTAAATATATAGGAGAAGTCAGCAATACTGTATAAATCCAGATTCTTTGTAATTTGTTACTTTTCTGAAGCATTTGTTGAATTATCTAATCTAATTTTAATTTCTTTAGTATAATTTATTAAAAATATGATAATAAGTGCTAAAACCAAACTTCCAACAGCAGAACCAGCAATAATGTATGCACGCTTTGGTTTATCCTTTTTATCTGGTGGTATTGCTTTATCAACAACTATTAAACTTTGGATACTTTTTACCTCGTCACTTCGGATTTTTTCGAGCATCGAAACCAAAAATGCTTTTACTTTAGAATATGTTTCAAAATCAGTATATAACCTCATATACTCAACTGCCACAGCAGATGCATCATTCAAAGCAAAGTTCCCTGCAAACCCTGGTTGTGTTTTCAAATTTGTCAGTTTTTGACTCAGTTCATCGCTCATTGTTTTAAAAGAATTAGCCAATGGGTCGTTCTCACCATAATTTGCTTTGTAATAATTATAAATAATATCATACTTAACTTGTTCGGATTTTAAATCTGATAGAGATTTTGATATCGCCTGAGCTTGGTCCTCTGGAGAAAAAAGTAGGGTTTTTTGGGTAAATTTGTTAAGGGCTTTTCCAATTTCGGTTAAATTACTGTCGATTGAATTAATTCTTAATTCAAAGTATTCTTTAGATAATTTATTATCCTGGCGAAAAATATTTATAAAGTGTGAATTTGCTATTTCTACAATATCGTTGGCAATATCTGCTGCCCTTTGGCGATCTGTATCCCATACAGTGATTGTGTAATTACCTTCTTTTTCGTAAGCAACTTCCAAATTACTGAGAAATTCTTTTCGTAAATCTACCATTTCATTTTTTGGAACATCATATACTTTATCAAGCTTGTATTTTTCGATTATTGAATCTACTACTGTTCGGCTCTGTAAAATCACAATGTAAGAATATTGTTCACCACCAGAGTTTCCAGTCATTTTTGTTAAACCAAACTCTTTCAATGCCGATGATATAGCTGTTCCCCCAAGACCAGAGCTTTCTTGTGAAGATGTAGAAGGTACAAGATTTGTAGTTGCTGCATACCAAACAGGTAACATAAAAGCTACTACAAAAGAAATAAGTGTCGTTATTACTGTGAAAGATGTAATGAACTTCCAGTTTTTAATTACAACACCGAAAAAATATGTTGAGTCCTGATATTGATTATTTTCCATCTTTTGATGTTAATTATTTGATTGTAAATACTAAATTACGAATAATAAATCAGATTAATTTTTACATTTTACTTAATTTTATATTTTTCATTCTGAAGATTTGTAAAAAATGAGGCAATTTCAATTGGTTTCAAATTATCAGCCCTCGGGAGATCAACCTAGAGCTATACAAGAACTAACCGAAGCAATTATCCGTGGGGACAAATTCCAAGTTCTATTGGGAATTACGGGTTCGGGTAAAACGTTTACTATTTCGAATGCTATTCAAAATGTTCAGCGACCTGCTTTAATCCTTTCTCCAAACAAAACTCTGGCAGCTCAACTTTATAGTGAGTTTAAAAACTTTTTTCCAAACAATGCCATTGAATATTTTATCTCATATTACGATTATTATCAACCTGAAGCATATATGCCGTCCACAGATACCTATATTGAGAAAGACTTTTCGATTAACGATGAAATAGACAGGTTGAGACTCAGAGCAACAAGTGCCTTAGTTGAAGGTCGCCGAGACGTTGTAGTTATTGCTTCTGTTAGTAGTATTTATAGTATTGGCAAAAAAGAAGAATTTGAGAAGTTCTTATTTACACTTAGGGTTGGCAACGAAATAAAAAGAAAAAACTTTCAATTAAGATTATCTGATCTTCATTATGTAAGAAATGATTCAGACTTCATTCGTGGTACATATAGAGTTCGTGGCGATGTTATTGATATAATGCCTGCTTATGAAAATAAAACCGGCATAAGAATTGAATTCTTTGGAGATCAAATCGATCGGATTTCCCTGATAGATGCACTTACTGCTAAAGTCTTAGAAAGATATGAGAGCTATACGCTATATCCTGCAAAGTTGTTTGTAACGAGTCAGGAACAATTAGCAGTATCAATGGCACGGATTAAAGATGAATTAAGCGAGAGATTAATTGAATTGAACCGTACAGAAAAATATGCTGAAGCTCAGCGATTAGAGCAAAGAACCTTGTATGATTTGGAAATGATGAGGGAAGTTGGTTATTGCTCTGGTATTGAAAATTATTCTATGTACTTATCAGGCAGAGAATTTGGTGAGAGACCTCATTGTATTTTCGATTATTTCCCCAAAGATTATTTATTAATTATCGACGAAAGTCATATTTCTGTTCCGCAAATTCGTGGTATGTATAATGGCGACAGGTCGCGCAAACAAACGCTTGTTGATTTTGGTTTCCGTTTACCATCTGCATTGGAAAACAGACCTCTAAGGTTTGATGAATTTGAATCGTTGATTAATCAAGCTATTTTCGTTAGTGCCACTCCAGGTGATTTCGAATTGCAACAGTCTGGTGGTGTGGTTGTGGAGCAAATAATCCGCCCTACTGGTTTGCTCGACCCAATGATTGATGTTCGTCCTGTTCACAATCAAATCGATGATTTGCTCGACGAAATTCGTAAAAGAATTGCAAAGAAGCAAAGAACTTTAGTAACTACTTTAACGAAAAGAATGGCTGAAGATCTGGCCGACTATTTTCAGAACTTAAATCTTAAAGTTGCCTACATACATTCCGATTTTGATGCTTTAGAAAGGGTTGATATTATTAGAAACTTGAGGTTAGGAGAATTCGATGTTCTCGTTGGTGTTAACTTGTTGCGCGAGGGATTAGATTTACCCGAAGTTGCCCTTGTTGCTGTTTTGGATGCCGATAAAGAAGGTTTCTTGCGAAGCGAGCGTTCGTTGATGCAGATTGCAGGACGTACTGCCCGTAACGAAGAAGGTATGGTAATTTTCTATGGCGATAAAATAACCAATTCGATGCAAAAAGTTATCGAAGAAACCAATCGCCGTCGGCAAATTCAAAAGGACTATAATAAAGAACACAACATAAATCCAAGAACTGTTTATAAATCGATTGAAGAAATTCTGAATTCGACTTCTGTAGCTGATATTCACAAAAATTACAACACAAAGAAAAACAAACAAGCTATCTCGACTAGAAATAACAATTTGGATACTATTTTCGAAAAAATGCCTCAAAAGCAACTTTCGGAATTAGTCGATCAACTTTTTGTTGAAATGAAAAATGCCGCTAAAAATTTGGATTTCGAGAGAGCCGCAGAATTACGAGATGAAATTGCTGCTCTTAAAATAAAAATTGAAAATAAAGTATGAGAAAGATATTAATTATATTTGGAACCCGACCAGAAGCGTTAAAGCTAATACCTATCTATAATGAATTAAAGAAATTCCCAGATGTGTTTGAAACAAAAATTTGCATATCGTCCCAACACAAGCAAATGTTGTGGGACATGTTAAATTTTTTTGAAATCAATCCCGATTATGATTTGGATATCATGTCGCCAAACCAAACGTTATTCGATATAACCAGCAAGATACTCTTGAAAATTAAACCTGTTCTCGACGATTTTCTTCCTGATTTAATTATCACTCAAGGGGATACTACAACTACTTTTATAGTCTCTTTAGCAGGATTTTATTCAAAAATACAAGTTGCCCATATAGAAGCAGGTTTAAGAAGTTTCGATAAATATTCTCCTTTTCCAGAGGAGATAAACCGTGTATTAACCTCGCGTCTTGCTGATTTTCATTTTGCTCCTACTCAAAAATCTATCGAGAACCTTCGTTCTGAGGGAATTACGAATCATACATTCTTGGTTGGCAACACTATAATCGACACTTTATTTCTTACTTTATCCATTATCGAAAAGTTAGAAACCTCCTATATTTCTAAGTTTGAAAAAGTTGATTTTAACAAGAAAATTATACTTATTACTGGGCATAGAAGAGAAAGTTTTGGTCAACCCTTTCGTAATATTTGCAACGCTATTCGTAAAACTGCTATCGATTTTCCTGATGTGCAAATTATTTACCCAGTTCACTTGAACCCAAATGTTCAAACACCTGTAAAAGAAATTCTTTCGGATTTGAGCAATATATTTTTAATTGAACCACAGAAATATCCTGAATTCATTTGGCTGATGAGCAAATCCTATATTATTCTTACAGATTCAGGAGGAGTGCAGGAAGAAGCACCCAGTTTAGGCAAACCCGTCCTTGTGATGCGAGATGTAACTGAACGCACCGAAGGAATTGAAGCAGGCACTGCTAAATTGGTCGGAACTTCCGAAAATGCAATCTACCAATCCATTAAGGAATTATTGCAGAATGAAGAAAAATACCATCAGATGTCGATTGCACAAAACCCTTATGGAGATGGTCATAGTTCTGAACGCATTGCAGATATTTTAAAGAAAATATTGTTGTAAAGGTAAGATTAATTTACTATAAAAAAGACTATTTTAATATAGTCTATCTGATTTGGAAGGCGAAGAATCGTAGAGATGTTACGGTAAAACTTAAAAGGACAATATTAAGATGTTTGGGTATACAGACATTCTCGTCTGTATAAAAAAGATAAATGAAAAACATTCAGACATAAAGGTCTGTATGACTTGATAATTATCCATAGGGACACATTGCAATGTGCCCCTACTTTTTTCTACAAATCTACTTGTTAAAGAATCACCATTTATCTGCAATAAGAATATTGGCTTTATTATTCTTCGAATTGATATTGTTTTGGTTTCGATAAATTAAATATATAGCTGAAACCAAAAGAAACTGATACATTACGGGGATTAAGACTCGAATTCTGGGTGTTAGCAGGGTTTGGTGGAGCATATTTACTCATTGCATCTTTATCTGGATAATCTGAGTAAATGCCAGTAAAGTTGTAGTTGCCCTCAATAATGAAATTGATTCTACCGGTTTCGTTCCAATAAATTGGAATAATTCCGCCGACTTTAACTCCAAATGTTGTATTAATCATATCACTTATGTCTTCGCCATTGTCTATCTCGGCTGCCAAAGGAATATTCATGTTGAAACCAAAAGTAAATCCTGCAAAATAGAAGTTTGGATTAATCTCGAATGAATGAAAATAAAAGTTATAGGGCGCGTTTGTAAAATAGTTTTTCATCTGATAGGAATATGTCGAGTAGGATAAATCTAAGGATAATCCTAAGTTTGCATTCTCTGTAAATGGTAGGTAGTAATTTATGCCAAAATCGGGTATATTGCTGAATGCCAATCCATTCTTGCGACCTTTTGGAACATCATTTGCATTTACTCCTAAAGAGTAACTTAATGAGGGACCAACCCCCATAGGGAACAAATCTTGGGAATAGTTAACCGAAGTTAAACAAAAAATTCCTAAAATTGTAATTATTATTTTTTTCATTTTAACCTTGTTTAATTATATATGGCAAATTACAAAAAAAATGTTAAAGATTTTAAAGTATTTATTGATTTTGATGGCACAATTTCAATTAATGATTTAACTGATGAAATTTTTAAGCAAAACGGTGATTATGATTATCACATTAAGCGTTTTTTGAATAAAGAAATCACGATTTTCGAATATTGGAATGAGTTCGCCAAAATACTACCCATTGAGTTAGATTCTTATTTGGAAGAATTTCTTAGAAAACAGGAAATTGATACATATTTTGAGACTTTTGTTAGATATTGCGTCGATAATAACATACAAGTTGCAATAGTAACCGATAACTTTGACTATATCATAAATTATGTGTGGAAATACTATAATTTACCTGAAGTCAAGATTTTTTCCAATCAATTAAAATTAAATAACTCTTGGCAATCGGTTTTTGCCTTAGCGAATGAAAATTGTGGACATCATTCAGCTGTGTGTAAACGAAATGTGATTATTGATAATACTACAGAAGATGATAATATAGTTTATATTGGTGATGGGTTTTCAGATTATCAGGCTTCGGAAGTAAGTGATATTATCTTTGCAAAAAATCATTTGGCAAAATATTGTGCAGAAAATCGTATTCCTCATCATAACTGGAAAACTTTCTTTGATGTTAAAAGGATATTTGAACAATATGTTACTGAAGGAAGTTCTCGAAAACGCCATCAAGCAACCCTACACAGAAAATGGGTATTAGAACAAGAATAGCGTTAATCGCCTATCAAAGGTAATGGTGGAAAGATCTTTTCTGTATCATTCTTTCCTAGCTCATCTAACTTTTCCAAAGCTTTTTTCGCAAGAAGGATGATAGTATTAACATAAGTATTACTGTGGTTATAGGAGTAAATTGCTTTTCTTTTTTGTTCTTCTGTGTCGCCGTATCCATGACTGGATAAATAATGAGCGGCACTATGGATTGCATCTTCCAAGTCGAACAAGTTGTAATATCCGTCGTTATTGCCGTCTTTTGCCCATCGTGCAAAGGAAGAAGGAATAAATTGCGAAATACCAAAAGCACCTGCCCACGAGCCATAAATCTGAGTAATCGGCATTGGAAATTTATCTTTGTTTTTGTAGATACTGACTAATTCATTAAGTGCCCAGTTGGCCTTAGTTTTAGATCGCTGAATCAATTTAGATTTGAGTTCAACAATATCCTTTTTAGTTGGTTGGAGTTTATCTTTGTTTCTTTTCAAGTTAAATTCGATAAAATCCTCTTGGTCGGCCAATGCTAGAGAAAGATATACACTCACAACCTGATGATTGCCCAAATAATCGCCATGGCGAGTTTCTACCCATAAAAGAGACGCCAAAATCTCTGGATGCACATTATATCTGTCTTTAGCAGCATCCAACATTGTTTTATTGGACTGGATAAATCTCACAATTCTATCAACCGCATCATCATTGACTAATTTTTGATAAATATTGGATGATGAGGGAGTGGAAGGTTTTATAATTTTATTGAGAGATACATCAACCTGAACATATCTTTCATTAAAATTGACGGTAGAATCTTTAATTAATTCTATCACAAATTCGTAAGGAATGCCTTTGTCGATTAATTTCTGTATAGCAGGGGTGAAAAATTCAATCTTCTGGTCTTGATTTTCTAAAGTTCGCAAGGAATACGATTCTTTGTTGGTCGAGATTACCCCCGCAACAAATAACAATATAAAAATTGTTGATAAAAAACCGTATTTCTTTATGCTAAACATCATATCAATAGACAATCAAAATTATAAAAAAGTTACAATTTACAACGATTTTGTTGAAAAATAATTATTTGTATCATTCTTCAACAATCAATTTATTTCAGGTAATTTTATTTAATCCCAAATTTCACATTTACTTTTCGTTGCAGAATTAAATCATCATTCGATGGGGCGACACCACCAGCAGTTAACTCCCAATCGATATTCTTTACAATGTCCGCTCCCTTTTCCTGCTTTAATAACGATTGTTCCAGATATTTTTGAACAAAGTAGGCACGAAGTAGAGAAAGTAAGTTATTATTCATTTTAATACCAGGAGCAACATACTCGGGGAGCAATGGATCTTTAATTTCAGGACCATAATATTTTGCAAAATCACTAAAACCTCGTGGGTCGGCATAACCGATTATTTCTATACTAATTTTTCTGTTGCGATTTAGTGAGCATTTATTGTTAATTGTTGTAGCTAACTCTTTGATTTTATCCAACAATTCATCCATTGCATCTTGGACTGCAATTGAATACTCATCGTATGTTTCTACTGGAAATTCAATATAGCGCGTGCTATCATCATTTCCAAAAAAGTTCATTTGAAATAAATTCCTCAAATCTGTTAAATTTTCCGGAACATTAGGTTTATAATATCCACTAACAAAAAAGGGTATTTTGTATTTACTCATTTCAAAATCTTGTGGCTGGTTTGGCAAAAGAATTGAAATATTAATTTTTAGAAAATTACTTTCTTCGCATGGTGTTATCAATTCAGTTTTTGGTGTATAAAAGGGTTCACAATCGTTTGTATATTCAAAAAAGTATTTAGAATTTCCTTTCACTCTGACAGAAAATTTTCCATCATCCCCAATTTTGATTTCCTTAATTAGGTTTTCATTTTCGTCATAGACTTTCACTTTACCAACTGGAGAATAGAATTCTTCCGGATCGCGTACAATCCCATTTATCTGGACATCACTACACAACTGAAAGAAATATAAATCGCGAGCACCACAACCATCTTTTCTGTCCGAAGCTAGATACAAATAGTTCTCTTTTATTGCAGGTCCGGTTTCGTTGAATTCTGTATTAATAGGGAATGGTAGTTGTTGAGCATCGGACCATGTGTAATAACCTTTATAATCCGACTTTAATATATCGTATCCGCCCAAAGAATTATGACCGCGGGAAGCAAAATACAAATTTAAATTTTCATCTAAAAATGCAGAGATTTCATTTTCACTTGAATTAATCTTATTGCCAAAATTTATTGGGCTGCCCCATTTTCCGTCTTCATTTCGGATTGAATAGTATAAATCAATCCCACCCGATCCATTTGGACGATCTGAAGAAAATACCAACAAATTCCCATCACTGGAAATAAAAGGATATGATTCATAATTACGGGTATTAATTTCTTTAACTGATGTGGGTTCCGACCAATTTTTTCCTTTTTTAATAGAAAAGAAAATATCACGATTTGCAACCTTACTTTTTGCATCTACTCCGGCAAAAAACAATAGTGTCTCTCCATTGATTTTTGTCATACTTATTGCACCTGCACTTTTCACTTTTTCCAAAGGTAAATCATTTGCCTCGCGTGGTTTAACAAATCCAGTATCGACTATTGTGGAATAATACACGCTTTCTTTTTTATTTTTTCCTATGGGCATAACTGAAAAATATAGCTTATTTTCAAAGAAGTGAGGCGAAAATTCGTTATATCGAGTGTTGAAAACGCCATCTAGGTTTCCATAGGCAGTTGCTTGGTCGCCACAAGGTTTTGGTGTTGAGCAATTAGTAAATAAAACAACAGCAGTTATAACAATTGTGAGATATGTGGATAATTTTAGCATTCAAACACCAAATTTATTGATAATTTTGTCTTTTTTCATTTTATTATCGGACATTTTTAACCATTAATTAATATGCGTAATACATTTATCGAAATAAATCTGAATAATTTGAAGAATAATCTTCAAATTATTGCCAATCATATCAATGGTTCGAAAATTATGCCAATCATAAAAGCTAATGCTTATGGCCATGGGATGGTTGGTATTGCAAAGAACTTAAATCACCCTGCCGTTGAAATGCTTGGGATTGCTTATCCTTCCGAAGGAGTTGAGCTTCGTTTAGCTGGCGAAACCCGCAAGATTATTATTATGATACCCCCTGAATTAGATGAAATTACTGAAGTAATCGACAATAAGCTAGATATTACTATTGGCCATTTAAAATATTTTCCCGAAATCGACAAGATTGCACGACGTCGTGGAATTAAAATCAATGCTCACATTTATCTTAATACTGGGATGAATCGCGATGGAATTTCGTTCGAAGAATTCCAAAAACTATTAAGTGAAATAGAAACGTATAAGAACATTAATTTCGAAGGATTATGCAGCCATTTTGCTACTTCGGATTTTGATGATAAATCATTTGCTGAACAACAAATTTCAATTTTCAATCAAGCACTTGAAATTGCACACAAACGTAAATTCAAATTTAAATACATTCATTTTGCCAATTCAGGTGCTATCTATAATCTTCCTGAATCGCATTATAGTATGGTTCGTCCTGGTTTTGCCATCTATGGATTAATGCCCCGCCATGATTTTGCCGATGCAATGGGTTTAAGGCCTACATTAGCCCTTAAATCCCACATCAAAAAGATTTTTAAACTTCAGAAGGGTCAAACAACAGGATATAGCATGAAGTATATAGCCCCTCGAAATACCAAAATTGCTGTCATTCCAATTGGTTATGGTGACGGAGTTCCGCTATCGCTCACTAATAATATGCAATGCCTAATCGAAGGAAAAAGGTTCAATGTAGTTGGTTCAATTTGTATGGATCAAATGTTTATAGATATCGACAAGGAAAATATTAACGAAGGCGAACAAGTAGTGCTTATAGGACGGCAGGGAGCAGAGGAAATTACTGCTTATGAGTTGGCTGATAGAGCAAACACAATCCCCTATAACATTCTGACATCAATACTTAAGAGAGTTCCACGAATTTTTGCAGAGAACAATGTTTAAAATTAAATTACAGGATTTCGAGGGTCCGTTCGACCTTTTGCTTTATTTTATCAAACGGGATGAAATTGATATTTACAATATTCCAATTGCAAAAATTTCGCAGGAATTTTTGGAATATCTCACCTTAATGCAAATGCTCGATATCGAAGTTGCTTCTGAATTTATCTTAATGGCGGCTTCGTTGTTACAAATCAAAGCCGAAATGCTTCTTCGGCAAAACGACAATACTGAAGAGGAAATACCTAATGACGACGACCCACGATCGCCACTTGTTGAACAATTAATCGAATATAAGAAATTTAAAGAAGCTTCAAGGTTTCTTGCCCGTCAAGCCGATGAGTTCCAAAATCATTTGTATCGAAAGGTTTTCGATGCCGAAACTAAATTGAACGAAAAAGAGGTGAACTACAAAAACGCCTCGCTTTTTTCCTTAATGAATGCATTAAATACTATCATTAAAAGACGAAATAACGAATTAACCCGCTATCATCAGGTGAATTTGTTTCCAGTTTCGATTGATGAAAAGAAAAAAGAAATCATAAGTTTGATTCGTCGGAAATCCCGTTTTAGTTTTTTACATTTTATTAGAACATTTACAAGAATTGAGATTGTTGTTTCGTTTCTTGCAATTCTGGAAATGGCTCGAACAAACGAAATAACTATTATCCAGCAAAATTTTCTCGATGATATAATTATTATGTCCAACATTAACTTAAATTAAAATGGAAAGCAACTTTTTTAAATTAGATTTTGATACAAAAAAAGCAATAATCGAAACACTTATCTTTGTCTCGGACGAACCACTTACCGATGATTCTATCTTCAATATTGTAATTAACTTAGATAAAGAAAATTCCACTCCTTTGGAACATTCCAACAATCAAATGTTTCAGAACTTCCTCGAAGAATTGGATTTAATTATCTTACAAATAAACGATGAATTAGAAAAAAATAACCGACCATATCAGATTATTCGAATAGCAAACGGTTGGCAATTCGCAACCCGAAAGGAATTTGGACGTATTGTTCGCCATTATTACAAATCCAAACAAGTTCGTCGCCTTTCCAATGCCGCACTGGAAATATTGGCAATCATCGCATATCGTCAACCAATAACAAAACCAGAAATTGAAATGATTAGAGGTGTTAATTCCAACGAAACTGTCAATTCGCTTTTAGAAAAGAATTTGATTAAAATATCGGGACGTAAAAGTGTGCTTGGACGCCCTTTGGAATACAGCACCACTGACGATTTTCTTAAATTATTTGGATTAAATTCGCTCGATGAATTGCCCGAAATTGCCGACTTTGAAGAATTGGTTCGTCGCGAACTCCAACTAGACGATTCCGAAGTTACTTTGGATGTTTCCCAAGAAAAAATCGAGCAAATAGAATCCCAAATAGAAGGTTTGGAATTAAATTAATTTATTTTTTAAAATTAAATTATAGCTAAGGAATCATTTAGTTGCCTATTCTATTTATTTAATGAAAAAAGTAGCATCCACAACTGATTTAATTGATTTTTCGATAGAGGACACATCATTGACTCCCCAATCTGAAATTTCGGTGGAATTGGAAGCTGTTATCTGGAAAATACCTTGTCTTGCAGCTTTAATACCTCCTACTTTGTTTCCAACACTACCAGCAATTGCCTGAGCACGGGCTTGAGCATCGCGTAAAGCCTCGCCAAGCATCTCAATTTTGTATTTACCAATATCGGAAATGTAGTATTCAGGTGGATTGGATGTAAAATCTATGCCTTCTGACAGCAAACTGTTGATGCTTAACGAGAGTCTTTGGATTTTATCTAAATCTTTGGAAGTAACCGATAAATTCTGCGACATTTGATATCCCTTCACTCCCACCTGATCACCAGAATTGGAGTAATCATAAAGAGTAAAGTTGTTCAAAGATGATTCAGAGATTTTATCATTCTCGAATCCATTGTTTTGAAGAAATTCTTTAATTTTTAATTTGTTACGATTGAGCATAGAATACGTTTCGGCAAGTGTGGGTGTCCTAGCATTAATTGTTATGCTCCATACAGCATAATCGCTTTTAATTGTTTTCTCGGCATACCCTTTTACTGATATTGTTTCGGAATTATCTAAAATATTTCCAAAACCCCAAGCGATGATAACAGCTGCGATTATGATACCTATCATCAAAAATAAGTAACCGCCAGCATTATTGTTTTTTTGGTTTTCCATAATTACTCCTTATTAACTATGACGAATGTTTAATATATCTCCATCTTGAACGATGTATTCTTTTCCTTCTAATCTTATAAGACCTTTTTCTTTGCACTTTGGAAGGCTTTTTTCCTGAAGAAAAGTACTATAATTAATTACCTCTGCTCGAATGAATTTGTTATAAAAATCTGTATGAATAACACCAGCTGATTCCTGAGCGGTCATACCTATTCGAATTGTCCAACTACGAGTTTCGTCCTCGCCTACTGTAAAAAATGACTGCAAACCTAGCAATCTGTATGCACTTTGTATTAATCTGTTGAGAGGTGAACCTTCCAATCCGTAGTCTTGCATAAAAATTTCTTTTTCTTCCTCTTCCAATTGCGAAAGTTCCAATTCGATTTTTGCAAAAAATGGTAAAACCTCAATTTTTTCAGATTTGAACTTGTTCTTGAGCGTTTCAATAATTTGATTGCTTTCTTTAACTTTTTCTTCGGACAAATTTAATGCTATTACAAGTGGTTTTGCCGATAAGGGTTGGTAATTTTTTACATATTTTTTTACATTTTCGTCAAATTCAATTTCGCGAAGTGGCAAATTGTTTTCTAAAGTTTCTTTCCATCTCAACATTTCGTTCATTTCTCTTTCAGCTTCATCCTTATTCTTTTGTTTCATGATATCTTTTTCAAGTTTTTCCAACCGGGTTTCGACAAAAGCCAAATCGGCAAGGACAAATTCGTCTTCCAAGTGTTGAATGTCTCTTTCCAGATTAAGTGATTCGAAAACATGTGGAACAGCGGGGTCGTCGAATCCTCGAACAATATGAACTAAAGCATCCATTGTTCGTGCTTTTATTAAAAACTGTGTGTTGAAGATTCCGCCCTTGCTTTCCACATTCTGAAAACCAGCAAAGTCCACAAATTCAATAGTAGCGTTAATTTTTCTTTTTGGGTTAAAAATCTCAGTTAAGATGTCCAATCTTTCGTCGGGCACTTTTACGATTGCTTGATTGGAATCTTTTCGTCCCCCTGAGTTTTGATCATTGTGAATTTCCGAAAGAGTTTGAAATACAGTAGTTTTCCCTGAATATGGAAAACCAATAATACCTATTTGCATATTTTTGTGTTTTTATAAATTTAAAATACAAAATTAGTTAATTATACTTGTTTTGGTAATGTAAAGAATACAATTGTCCCTTTATCTTTGGCACTATCAATGTGCAACTCCCCACCATGCATCTGAATGTAGGATTGAGCAACTATTAACCCCAGACCACTTCCTTCTTCACCTTCGGTACCTAATGTAGAAAACTTAATATCTTTTCTGAATAGCTTTGGCAAATCTTCGCGGTCAATTCCAACACCATTGTCGCGCACATCTATTCTGATAAAATTGCCGACATCAAAACTCTCTATTTCAATTTTTCCTTTTTTCGGTGTAAATTTAATAGCATTATTGATAATATTGCGAAATACCATTGATATCAAATTTATATCAACTTCGACTGTATGATCTTGATTTAAAAGATTAACAAAAGTGATGTTTTTCTTGGAAGCACCTGTTAATATCAAACTCTCGTTTTCGACATAAAATCTAAAAACTGATGAAGGCTTGGGCATGAATTCAATTTTATTCATCTCAATTTTCGACCATTCAAAAAGATTTTCCAATATATAGTTTGTATAAGAAATATTATCTCGTAATTCATTGAGCAATTTTTTTAATTCTGCTACTGGTATTGAACTAAAATTTTTACTCAAAGTTTCGGAAAAGTTTAAGAGATTTTGAATTGGTTGTTCGAGGTCGTGGGCTAGTACCGAGAAAAATTTATCCTTTGAAAAGTTGGAAATTTCATAAGTTTTTTTTGCATTTTCTAATGCTTCTTGAATGTTTAATCTGTTGATAGCTTGTGCTGCTAGGTAAACCATACTTTCGATAATGTCCTTGTCTTCGATTGAATCATTTTCCTGAAGGAAAAAAGAAATATAACCATAACAATAATCATCGAAAATTATCCCAATAGTCTCAATTTTTTGAATTCCAAATATTTCTTGTATTGATTTAGCAATATATTTAGGTAGTTTTTGTAACGATGCATCATACAAATTAGTATGCACAACTCCAAAATGTTTAAATTTATCCTTGCTACTATCAATGTATTCATCGCTCAATTTTATTGCAATTCGTTCTAATACATTAGGGAAATGTTTGATTACAGTTCTCAAAAATGTAGAAGGATAAATTGAACTTATTTTAAGAATATTACTATTCGATAATATTGAGGAAATTACTACTATATTGTTGTTAATTTCACTTAAATATTTGGTAAGGAGCTCTATCACATTATCTATAGTTTTCTGATTGAGAAGCATCACAGCAAATTCCCGAATAATTCTGTTTTGGGTTGCTAACTTCCTTTCAATCTGTTCAATGTTTCTTTTTTCAGTTACATCCCTACCTATAACTAAAAGTGCTCGTCTGCTGCCATCTTCATCAAAAACTGGCTTCTTTAGTACATCGAAAATTCTAACATTTCCCTTATCATCTATTGGAATTTTTTCGTCCGAGCGACTTAATCCGCCATTTTTCCAGGCAATTTCGTCTGTAATAACGCAGGTTCTAAATGCATCCTTGTAGATTTTGCTTGTAAAATATGACAGTTCTTGATCAGTTTTTCCGTAATAATCAACATTCTCCAAGCCAAACAATTTAATATCTGCTGCGTTAGCTAAGAGCCATCTTCCCTCGCCATCTTTAATACAAATAATATCTTCTGCTAAGTCGATTAGATTAAAAAAATTTACTTTGGTTAATTCGTTCTCAGATTTTAGAGCTTTCAGTTCACTAATATCTATATGAACACCCACAATTTCTAATGGGACATTATTAATATCGACTTTAACAATTTTCCCTTTGCTAATTAACCATTGCCACGATCCATCTTTTCTTTTCATTCTAAATTCTAGTTCGTAATAATCTTTTTCTTCCGAAAAATGTGCATTCAATTGCTTTTCAACTTTAATAAAATCATCGGGGTGAACTAACTCCTTTTGTTTATCGAAATCTAATTGAATTTCATTAGGGTCATATCCCAAAAATTCATAATACTCTTTATTAAAGATTTGCTTTTTATTCCGAAAATCCCATTTCCATATATATATTTTTGAAGTTGAAAGTGCATATTCAAGAAAATCATTATATCCTAATAAATCACTATTAAACGGATTGAAGTTTGGATTTTCGATAACAACTCCCCTAAGAGTTTCACCTTCATTTGTATTAAAATGAAAGTAAAAAGAAATGAATTTATCATCTGTCTTTGGTATTCTAATCTCCATTTTATCAGGAACAATTTTTTGTTCTTTGTCGAATTTCTCGAGAACATTTTTTAATTTGTCAGAATCCTCATTGGATAAATAGTTTAAAAATTCATTATAAGTATAGGTAATAATGTTTGTATTGAAATAATAATGATTTTTAAAAAAAGATAATGATACGACAGATTCATTTGTATTAATTTCAATAATACCGCAGTTGTGAATTAACAATAGTTTTTCTAATATATCTTTATTCTCGAGCAATTCAGAGAATTTACTCAAAAAATCACTTTTTTTCATATAATTCGTTTTTTACAATGTGAAGAATATAGATTTTCAAATTAAATAAAAATTTATAAATAAACAAATAATGAATAGGCAAATCAAGATTAAAGAACCAAATATATTTGATAAAGAAAGAATAGTATCGGGTATTACATTAAGAAATCTAAATTATAATCCTTCATTATATGGCTTTTCAATTTCGAAAGCTGAAATATATAATGAAGATGTAATTGAACAAAATCGTATTGCTCTAGCTAATCTTCTTAAAATCAGAAGATCTCTGCTTATCGTTCAAAAACAAATACATAGCGATATAGTGAATATAGTCGACGAAGGCTTCCCTATTTGCGAATCAGATGGTTTGATAACAGACCAAAAAGGAATTTGTTTGGTTATCTCCCTTGCAGATTGTTGTGGAATTCTTATTTTTGATCCTTTAAAAAATGTCATTTCTGCTATCCACTCAGGCTGGAAGGGCACTCGGCAGAACATTGTCAGCAAAACTATCAGAAGGATAGTTGATACTTATTCATCATCTCCATCGGATTTTTATGTTTGGATAACCCCATGTGCAGACAAGCAGGATTACGAAGTTGGGGAAGACGTGGCTCAATTTTTTCCCAACTTTGTTGAAAAGGAAAATAATAGCAAATACCTTCTCGATTTGAAATCAGCCATTGCAAATCAATTACTAAGCGAGGGAGTACAGGTAAATCGTATAGAAGTATCTTCAGAATCTACAATATCCGACACAAATTTCCATTCATATCGACGAGACAAAGATAAGTCAGGCAGAATGGCGGCTTTTATAATGATGAAGTAATTACTTCGACAAAAGTGAGGATAACAAATCCCTTAAATTCTCATATTTGATATTCAAGTCCAGTTTTCCTTCGTGAGCTAAAGATATCCAGCCAGTTTCTTCGGAAACAATTAGTATAATAGAATCAACTTGCTCGGACAATCCCAATGCAGCTCTGTGACGAGTACCCAAGTTATGGCCTTCATATTTTGATGTAGTTGCCAAAGGAAGAATACAACGTGCTGCAACAATTGTTTGATTGTCGATTATTACAGCACCATCGTGCAAAGGGGACTTCGTATTAAAAATGGATAATAGTAATTCTTTCGTAACATTGGCTTGGAGGGGAATACCAGTATCGACTGTCATTTGCACATTCTGACTTTTAGGAAACACAACTAAAGCTCCAATATGCTTACTCGACATTTCTCGGACAGCATCGAGTGTTTCATCTATAGTTTCGTTCATTTTTGTTTTTACAAACCATTGAAAAATTGGTGATTTAGTTAGCATTACCAAGGCTTTTCTTATTTCAGGTTGGAATAATATGATAAAACCAATCAACCAGATATTCAAAATTGTCTTAATTATCCAATTCAAAGATCTCAAATTGGCAGTTTCGGTTACGAAGGAAAGAAAAATGAGAAGAATTAATCCAAATAAAATCTTCAATGCAATTGTGTTTTTCAGGGCATAATATATACCACCGATAATTATTGCAACTAAAGCAACATCGAAGAAATCGAGCAACGAAAAATTGATAAATCCAATATTGAAAATGTCAAACATCTATAAGTTTCTTTTGAGAATTATGTTTATCGTATGCTTTAATAATATCAGCTACAAGTTTATGGCGGACAACATCTTTTTCATCGAAATAAATAAAATCTATCCCATCAATATTCTTCAGTACATTTTTAGCATTAATCAAACCCGAAAGTTTCGGATCTTGCAAATCAATCTGGGTTATATCGCCGGTTACAATTGCTTTGGAATAGGCACCCAGGCGAGTTAGAAACATCTTCATCTGTGTAATTGTAGCATTTTGAGCTTCGTCCAAAATTATGAAAGAA
Organism: uncultured Chloroherpeton sp.; assembly: GCA_964405755.1. Classification (GTDB taxonomy): domain Bacteria; phylum Bacteroidota; class Ignavibacteria; order Kapaibacteriales; family UBA2268; genus GWF2-33-9. The sequence continues at coordinate 3,647 of CAYOPF010000006.1, read as the reverse complement.
TAATTTAAAGTACGACCCCTCATATAAGCCAGAGGAGTTATTTCGATTATTCCTTTATCGAGCATCGACCTATATTTCTCGGGGGTTAGCATTTGTTGCAATGCGTCAGTTAGTGGTTTAATATATGGATCAATTTTTTCTTGAAGGTCTCCAGGAAGAAATCCTAACGATTCTCCAGCTTCGACTGCTGGGCGTGACAAAACTATTTTGGAAACCTCGTTCCTTCTTAGTGCTGCTATTGCCATTGCTACAGCGAGAAAGGTTTTTCCTGTTCCGGCTGGACCAATTGCAAAAACAATATCGTTCTTAAGAGCACTCTCATGATAATTAATCTGATTTTTTGTTTTTGCTTTAATTACCTCTTTAGCGGTGTGGAGGATTATATTATTCTTAGGCGAAGTTGGTGTAGATTCTTGAATATTCTCGTTTGTATGTTGGAACAGACTTATCACCGATAGAACATCATCCTTCGATATCGACCCATTTCGTTTAACCATGTAGGCAAGTTCATTGAAAACTTTTTCAATTATCACAATTTCTTCGTTAGGTCCCTTTATGATTATTGTATTTCCTCGAGCATTTATTGAACTACGAAAACTTTTCTCAATAACTAGTAGGTTTTCGTCGTTCCACCCTAAAATCGAAAAAATGTCTTTTTCCTCGAAAACTATTTTCTTTTCAATTGTTTCCATTTTATCCAGTATTTAAAGAAAAACCCCACTCCACTTGAAGGAAGCGAGGTTTTTATAAATTTTTAATTTAGAATTACTTCTGTTATTCACCAGCTTTAGTAGGAGTTTGTTCTGTTTCTGACATCTGAGCTCGTTTATTTCTCCAATACTTACGTTCTGCTTTGATTTCATCTGTAGTTTTATCGGATTTCGCTGGAATTGTCAAAACTTGACCTGGGAATATAATATCAGGGTTTTTGATTTTATCTGTATTTGCTTGCCAGATTTTTACCCATAATAATGGATCTGAATAAATTTCCATATTACCAGAAATGTTCCATAAACAATCACGGTTTTCAGCCCATGTTCCAACAGTATATGTAGATATTTTCTTTTCCCTATATAAACCACGAATATCCCGTGCTATTGCAATAATCTTATCATAAAATTCAGGAATCACGGAAATTTTAATTGTTCGAAGTTGATTTAATTGATCTTCCAGATCTTTAACATCGGCTTGTCTTTCGATTAAAGCATCATTAGATAATGATTTTAATGTGTTTACTTTATTTTGAATAACACCTAATTTTTGTCGGAATGCTTCGATATCTGCATCTGTCGCACCGACTAAAGATATTATTTCTTTGCGGCAGTCATCATACTTTTGCTTTAAGTCTGTTAATTCAGATTTTGCTTGATTAATTTGATCTTCGATATTTTTAAGGTCATTGGATAAATTGTCAACGCGTGCTTTAAAATCTAAAATGCGTACTTCTGCTTCTTTTTTGGTTAATTCTGCATCTGGTTTGGATGCTGGGGGTAAAGGAGTTTGAGCAACTGCAAAACTCAAAGAAATTAATAATCCTAAAAATAATAAAGTTAATTTTTTCATTGTTCCTACTCCTTACTTATTAGGTTGATAATCGGGCCAAATATTAGGCCATTGGGACAAACGTTGCTTAATTAAATCTCTTTCACCTTCGCAACTGCGTAATTCTGATTTTCTCATGTTGATTTCGTCTTTCAACCTATTGAGTTCACCTTTTTTATTAGATATTGCATCTTGTAGTGAACGTTCTTGTTTTCTGAGTTCTTGAAGTTGCATCATTTGTTCTTCAGTAATTTTACTAGTGCAACTCGAAAGTGTTATTATTGCAACTGGAACTAGTGCGAAAGCACCAATTCGAATAATTTTTTCTTTCCAATTCATATATTACTCCATTAAAATTTGTTTTTTTCTATTTACAAAGATAATTAAAAAAAGTTAAAAAATCAAGAAAACTTTATTTTTTTTAAAGAATAATAATGATTAATTTTGAATTTTTAGACTTTTATGAATAGTAAATTAAAACGATTAACCAAAGAAACAAGTGTATATGGCATTTCGATGGTTCTTGGTCGTTTTTTGAATTTTCTACTTACTCCATTTTATTCCAATTATCTCGATAAGAACGAATTATCCTTCATTATTTATATTTACTCTGCAATTGCATTTATCAATATTTTTTATTCTTTTGGCATGGAGACAGCCTTTTTCCGTTTTATTAAGAACGATAATCTGGAAAAAGATGAAAAAAGTCACCAGTCCATTGTTTTCTCCAATGCGTATATATCAATACTAGCACTAAGTATTGTCAATTCAATTATAATAGTTGCATTTTCTTTTTATATTCCAGGATTTATTAAATCTTACCCCGCATCTCCTACATTAATTCAACTCATATCATTAATTCCTGTTTTGGATGCATTAGTTCTCATCCCATTTGCCTATCTGAGAATAACCAACAATGCTGTAAAGTTTGCAATTTTGAGATTCATTGCTATCTTTTTCAATGTGATTTTGAATATTATTTTCCTTATGAATTTAAAGTTTGGGGTATGGGGAGTTATTTACGCTCAGCTTATCTCATCTTCAGTTGCTTTAACGATATTTATTCCTCAAATAATCAAGTTATTACGTATAAATATCAACTTTGGATTGTTAAAACAAATGTTCATCTTTGGATTGCCAACTTTGCCAGCAAGCTTTTCGGCAATTATACTGCAAGTGGCCGACAGACAAATTATGGAATACATTTCTACACCTGATGTTTTAGCTAATTACGGTGTAAATTATAGGCTTGCAATACCTATGATGGTTTTTGTATCAATATTCGAGTACGCCTGGAAACCTTTTTACCTTAATCATTACAAAGACAGTGATGCTAAGGAACTGTTTTCCAAAGTATTAACATATTTCTCACTTGTTTCGATGATTCTTATTGTTAGCTGGTCATTCTCATTGGAATTTATTGTTCAACTTCCTTTTCTAGGTGGTAAGTTTATCAACCCTAATTATTGGTCGGGACTTGACATTGTACCTATAGTGATGTTTGGGTATTACTTTAACGGAGTTTTTACAAATTTAAATGCAGGTTTTTTAATCGAGAAACAGACATTATATTTACCGATAGCAGTAGGATTGGGTGCAATAATTAATATAATTTTAAATTTGCTATTGATACCTTCTATAGGTATTTATGGCGGTGCCTGGGCAACTTTTATCTCATATTTGCTAACTGCAGTGATTATTTTTATTTTCTCCAGAAAAGTCTATCCAATCAATTATCAATGGAAAAGTATCTTAATCATGGCTATTTCATCCATGCTTATAATTTTAATGGAAAAGTCGTTAAATTATTATTTTACTGACTTGCTATATTTATTCTTCTTCCGTTTATTTTTATCATTATGTCTGGTCGTTTTCTTATATTTTTCTGTATTCAAAAAGTATTTTGATTTTTCCCTTTTCAAAAAATTCCTTAATTTTAAAAGATGAAGCAAAGCAGAGATAAAAATATCGACAAATTCGCAAGCAATTCTGAAGATATTGCAATAGTCGGTGCAATTTTGAATGGGCAAACAAGACTATATGCAAAAATCCAAAAGAAATACAATAGGATGATTACATCTGTTATTCGTCGTGTGGTAAATAAT